>JAPOSK010000113.1 GCA_026709725.1 Paracoccaceae bacterium
GTCACCATGCGGCAAAATGATGGACCATCCTCGGCCATGCGACAGGCCGCAGTTGCCACGGCGGCAAGAATGGTTGCATCCATGCCCGCAGCCACGGAAACAAACCGCCCGATCGCGTCAATCGCCCGCGCCTTGCCCTCCCTGTTGAGGCGGCCGGTTTTCGCAAGCGATGCCCCGAGCCCGCACATGACCTTTTCGTTGTAGAAAAACGCCGGCGACCGCGCAGCACCGTCAAAGACAACCATGCGAACCGAATTGGAGCCGATATCAATCACCGCGGCCCGGCACAGACGGCTGACCTCGGGATCCCTGAAAATCGGCAACTGCAGGGGGCCAAAGCCTGCCGGTTCATCACCCCGCGCATGATCGACTGCTGCAACCGGCTCCATGAAGCAGATCAGTCCTTGGCGTGGGCGAGACGGATCCCGCTCTTGGAGCGTGCCGTGCCGCGACCGGAGAGTGAGGGGTTCTCCATGAAGAACTTGTGACAGCTGAAGGACGACTCCGTGATTGAATCGCGTTCACGGCGATAGGTGCCATCGGGCTGCAGCACCCAGCTCTGGGCAACATCAGCGAGATTGGCCGCGAGGACCTGCGACATGATCTGATCGCGGACCGTCGGATTGCTGATTTCCACCAGCGTCTCAACCCGGCGATCAAGGTTGCGTTGCATCCAGTCGGCCGATGACACGTACACCACAGCCTTTTTTGAAGGCAGGGTTTGGCCGTTCCCGAACGAAAGGATCCGCGCATGCTCCAGGAAACGCCCGACGATTGACTTGACCCGGATGTTTTCCGAGAGACCCCTGATCCCGGGCCGCAGGCCACAGATCCCCCGGACGATCAGGCTGACCTTCACCCCGGCGCTGCTCGCGGCATAGAGCGCATCGATGATCTCGGGATCGATCAGGGCGTTGAGCTTGGCCCAGATCTCCGCCGGCTTGCCCTTGCGGGCATTCTCCGTCTCCTCCCTGATCCGCATCAGCAGAACAGCGCGCAGGTTGATTGGCGCGATGGCCAGGTGTTCCAGCGTTTCCGGCCGCGCATAGCCCGACACGTAGTTGATCAGGCGGGTTCCATCGCGCCCGATGGCATCATCGCAGGTGAAAAAACTCAGATCCGTGTAGATCTTGGCGGTGATCGGGTGGTAATTGCCGGTCCCGAAATGCGTGTAGGTCACAAGCCGCACCCCTTCCCGCCGGATCACAGACGAAACCTTGGCATGGGTCTTGAGATTGATGAATCCGTACACCACATGCGCTCCCGAGCGCTCCAGCATTCTCGACTGGCGGATATTGGCCGCCTCATCAAAACGGGCCTTGATCTCGACCAGTGCCGTCACGGACTTGCCGGCCTCCGCCGCTTCGCACAGCGCCTCGACAATCGGGCTGTTGATGGAGGTGCGATAGAGCGTCTGCTTGATGGCCACGACATTCGGATCCTGTGCAGCCTGCCGGAGAAACCGCACGACCATGTCGAATGTCTCATAGGGGTGGTGCAGCAGCATATCCTTGCTGCGCACGGCGGCGAAAATATCGCCATTGTGCTCTTCAACCCGCTCCGGGATCCGCGGTGAGAACCGCGGCCACAGCAAGTCAGGACGCTCGTCGAGCACCAGCTCCTTGAGATCGGCCATACCGATCATCCCGGGCAGTTCAAAGACACGGTCCCGGGCGAATTCGAGCTCACGCAGCACCAGGTTCTGCAGATCATCCTGGCTTGATTGCGACATCAGGACCAGAATGACATTGCCCCGGCGCCGGCGCTTGAGTGCGGTTTCGAACTCACGCACGAGATCCTCGGCCTCCTCCTCGTATTCGAGGTCGCTGTCCCGCAGGACACGGAACACGCACTGTTCCGTGACCGAGTAGCCGGGAAAGATGAACCCGATCTTCTCGAGCAGGACATCCTCAAGCGGTACAAAGCGCGACTCGTTGAGAATATCGGAGGGCAGGCGCACGAATCTGTTGATCTGCAGCGGAATGGGCAGCAGAGCCAGCAATGACTTGCCATCGGCATCCCGTGACAGCCGTATCGCCATGGTGAAGCCGGCATTGGGAATGAACGGGAACGGATGCGCCGGATCGATCGCCAGGGGTGTCAGCACCGGAAAAACCTCATCGATGAAGACCCGATCCAGATAGGTCCTGTCACCGGCGGTCAGCTGGTCCCGATCAAGGATGTGGATCCCCTCACGCCCCAATGCCGTCCGCAACGTCACCCAAACGGCAATCTGTTCATCAAACAGCCGGCGCGAACTCTTCTCGATCTCGACGAGTTGCTCGGATGGCAGACGCCCATCGGCAGCGGCCGGATGATTGCCGGCCGCTGCCAGAGCCATCAGGCCGGCGGCCCGCACCGAATAGAATTCCTCGAAGTTCGTTGCCGAAATCGACAGGAACCGCACACGTTCCAGCAGCGGGACATTGACATTGCCGGCCTCTTCAAGCACCCGCCAGTTGAACGCCAGCCATGAGAGTTCCCGATTGATGAACCGCTTCGGGCTCTCCGCACGCGCCGCCCGCACGGTCCGGGGCTCTGCAAACGGACCGTTCAGGAAGTCGGACAGGGCCGTCTCCGCCTTATCTTTGCCTGTCATGATCCGGCATCTCCATTCCCCCTGCCGCTTCCCCCGGGATTCACGATTCCGCCATCAATCCGCCGGCACCCAAGCCCGAAAAATATGCATCGATCTGGGTGCGACCGATCTGTTTCCGTCCAGCGAGCGACATCGCATCAAGTGCCGCAACCGCGGCATGAATGGCATCATAGGAGCGCGGGCACCGGCGGGCAAGATAGCGGGCTGTTGCAGCATTCAGGGTCACCTGGCGGTCCGAGAACTGTTTCAGGATCAGCCCTGCAACCAGATCATCCCCCGGCGGGCCGATTTCAGCCATACAGCTGCCGATCAGACGACTGGCCAGATCCGGCAGCACCAGCCCCCACCCTGCCGGCCTGCCCCGCCCGGTGAGCAGAAGCAGCCGGCCATCCGCCGCCGAGCGATTGACGACATCAAAGAGCGCGGTCTCAAGCCGCTGCGCACCGGCAGCCTCATGGACATCCTCGATGACAAGCGGTTTCGCTCCCGTGCGCTGCAGGCCGCCAGAATCCCGTCCCCGGCAGACTCCTGCCAGATTGTGATCCGACCAGATTCGGGCAAGATGGGTCTTGCCGGATCCGGCAGGCCCCGTCAGCACACACCGCCCCTGCGGCCATTCCCCCACCCGCTCGAGCGCCGAACGGGCAGGACGGTTGCACGCGGCATCAATATAGTCACTCTCAAGATGGGATGGCAGGGGGTCGAGCCCAAAGGACATATTCTGCCTGTCGGTCATC
>JAPOSK010000332.1 GCA_026709725.1 Paracoccaceae bacterium
CTCAGCGGTAGAGCACTACGTTGACATCGTAGGGGTCACTGGTTCGATCCCAGTCGCGCCCACCATTTTGCCGAAGAGTTGTCCCAGATTTGAATGCGGGAAAGGTGATGGAATGAAGGTCAAGAATTCGCTTCGGTCGCTCAAGGCCCGACACCAGCAGTGCCAGATCATCCGCCGCAAGGGACGGGTTTACGTCATCAACAAGCATCAAAAGCGCTTCAAGGCGCGGCAGGGCTGAGGCCGTCTCTCGGAGATCGGGCCTCAGAGACCCTCTCCAGACCCGGGTTTGAATTCCAGCCATAACGGACCGGACCGTCCGTCCGCAGGAATTCATTATCGCTTGCCGGCTGGAACTCCATAAGTTCATCAGTACCGGCGATTCCTGCCCGGCTTGACCCCCTGGCGTTGCAACCCAGTGCGGAATTCGGGACAGTTTATCCGGTCTGGAGCCAGCGAACGGATTGAACACCCGAGTGGCAGGACCCTTGACAGATCCTGTCCTGTCCCCCATCCTGGAGAGGCATGGAGTCCGAGAGCCCTGACTGTGACCTGCATGAGCGGATCGCCGCCCGGAGGAACGCATGAGTGCAATGCAGGCCGAATACCGCACCGACATCGCCCGCCTGGCGGAGGATATGGCCAAGCGGGATGCCGAGGCGACCCGGCGCGACAAGGACAACCTGCGCTGGGTGGTGGGGTTCGGCCTCGCCCAGATGGTCCTCACCGTGGCCGTCCTGGCGGCGGGGTTTGCCTTCCTCGGGATCCTGATCGGCTTGCCGTCCTGACCGCCCGCCGGGGCACCCCGGGTCCCGACCGCAATCCATCCCGGTCGGATCCCCGGAGGTCCCTCGCGCGCGCCGCGTGACCGATGACGTCGGCGCTCGGGATGAACACGGCTGACAATCGGCCCACAAAGGACGAACATCGGCGCCATCGCCTTGACACGGACCCCGCTCCTGCCCTTATGAACCCCCGGATCTGACCTGTCTCGACACGGCGGGCGGCTGTGCCACAGTTCTGGAGGACCCATGCCCAGCAAGTACGGGACTGGCCCGCCGTCACCCGCCCTGGCGGGCTCGGCAGCTGCACCTCGACCGGAAACAGATCCTGATTCTCGTGGACACAACGGACGCTGCTGTGGCTTGGGAGTGGTATCCCGGCCAGGCGACCTGTGCCCGCGACGGAATTGCCGCCTGGGCGCGGACCGACTGGGAAGCGCTGGTCGAGCCGGTCCTCGAGACCATCACCCTGTGTCCCAATGGTGGCACGGATTCCACTGCTGCCGATGCCGGGCGGCACCTGGGCCAACATCTCGCCCGGCTCGGCATTCGCACCGTCCGCCAGGTGGTCCGCCCCGAGCGGTGCGGGCCCGAATGGACCGTCGCCGGGGCCAATGCCAGAGACATCCATACCCTTCTCCAGCGTCACACCTGCCGCCTCAACTGTGTCGCACACGCCCCGAGACCATCCCGGTGCAGATCGGCGACACCACCCGGCGCGTCCCGGTCCGCCACTCCCATCTCTGGGCCGATGAGTTCGGGATTCCGATCCGCTGGCGCCTTGCCGTGGAGGGCGGGGACGGCTGGCTCTGGTGGCCGCGCCGCCTGCCGCCTGACCCCAGAGTTTTTGGTGGCCCCTGTATGGTCGCTGCGGTGCGGATTGTATCCGATGACATCAGTCCCGCTGCGAGCGGAGTCCTGACTGCCGTCATCGTGCGGATGGTCCTCAGCGGGTCCGTCTTTGAGGGTGTGCCGGACAGGGTCCCCTTGTGAATCGGGAACTCTTCCATGATCCGTTCAGGGATGTCCGCCCTGATTGTCATCTCCTGTCACGTCCCCCCCTGCCGGCACCGATGATGCAGTCCACGCCGCTGTCTTTCATGGGGGCGTCGGGGTTGAGGTCCTTGGTCACGGCCCGGTTGATCAGAATGGCCTTTTGCTCGTTCGGCAGATCAATCAATCGCCGCATCAATCTCGGCGGTCTTTTTGTCCAGGAAACTCGCGATTCGGGCCTGAGCGGCGAGGTCGATAATCGGAACCTGAAGATCGAGTAGATCTGTCTGGTTTAGGGTGGATCGTACACCAGCACCAAGCTTGCTAAAGACTTCTGCTTGATAAATTGAGTGGTAAAAGCAGTACAGGAACCGGGAACTTGTGCCCGTCCCCGGCACCAATCAAATGTACGCTGAACTCATTATCCCGTTTTGATGCACCAATCCAACGCGGCTGGTCTTCACATTTTCAAGATCAATCAGCTTGAAAACCAGGTCGTCTTTATTGAATACCTGATAAGTGCGGCAATCGCCCGGAACCAAACCTTCAGGATTATCCGGATTATTGTTGATGACGCCCCGGTGCGTCAGAGAAAGAACGTTCTCGCTGGCTCCGTCAGGATTCAGAATTTTCCTATATCTGAGGTGCCGCCTACCACGCTCCCAGAGCCAGTCCTCAGGCACATCTCCGATCCAAGGAATACCGCTCCTTGTATCTCTCATACTTCGGCTCTTGATCAAGCATCACACAGCCTCCCCATCAAGAAGACGCTTCGGAGACCAGATCAGTTCTGCCAGTTGGCAATAGAGTCGTGAGCGTTCCTCAAGGTCGGCCTTGGCAAAGCTCTCGTGGGAACGGAATGGCAAATGGTGTTTGTTGATGGTCTGCCGGAAGCCGGGGTTGTTGCTGTAGAAATCTTCATTCAGCGACTGGGCCAGGGCGTTCTGTTTCAGATAGTGCGGCAGCTTCTCGTCATAGGTCATGTCGTTGAGGCTGGCATTGATCTTCTTAGGCAACAGCAGCAGCCCGCCAATACAATTACGATGCTGATCAAAGTCGTTCTGCTGATCGAACTCCTCCATGAAACGGTCGTAGTGATCGGCCCAGATATGCTCGACCTCAAAAGCATTTTGACCTGAGCGGACGATGTAATCCTCGTAGTGACCGGGCCCTCCGGATTGCTGTTCCAGCCAGTCGGTGAAACGGGCCAATTGGCGGTGAATGGCTTTGGAAGTGAACTGGTTCAGGCCGACCGGCGTGGTGAAGTCGATCTCTTTCATCTCTTCCAGCAAACGTTTGTGAAGAACGGTGCGTATCTCAGCCAGAGACTTGCCGCGAATATCACGGATGACCGTGAACACCGCGTACTGCATCTGTGAGTAGCTGGAGGACTTGTAGTTCCAAAATCGGAGGTTCAGCCAACTGTCGATGAAGTCAGCGGCAACGGCCATCTTGGTGCTGATGGTGACCGGATCGTCCTCGACCGAGATCGCGGATAGGATCACCCTTTGCCCATGGCGCCATCTTCTTCGTACGAGACTACGATCCGGCTGCCAACA
>JAPOSK010000182.1:0-2135 GCA_026709725.1 Paracoccaceae bacterium
CGTACAGGACAGCTGGTCGGCAAAGAGCTCGGAGAGGGGTGTTTCGTGATTGAGGCTGTCATCAGCCAGTCGCTGGGCAATGACAGCATCCGGATTGTCCGCATAGCGACCATCAAGCAGGGCCGGGCCATCAACAACGCAAACCACGCCGTCAACAGTGACCCTGCCAGCGATACCAGGCCAGTTGAAGGCCTGAACAAGAGGTTGCGGGAGCGCAAGGCCTGAGGTCTCAATCAGGATATGATCGGGGGGAGGGTCGCGGGCGAGAAGGGTTTCCATCGCTGGCTGGAATTCTTCAGCAACCGTGCAGCAAATACATCCATTGGCCAGTTCGATCAGCTCAGCATCGCATGATTTTGTCAGCCCGCCGCCACGCAGAATTTCCCCATCGATACCGAGGTCACCAAATTCGTTGACAATGAGAGCGAATCGGATGCCGGACCGTGCTGCCAGAAGCCGACGGATCAGTGTGGTCTTCCCGGCCCCCAGAAAGCCTGTCATGATTGTGGCTGGGACTTTGCTCATATCCTGCCTGCACTGTGGACTGCCATATCCGGAGCCGTCGTTTCCGGCATCCGGTCCCGAATCCAGCCCAGCACATCATCAACGCATTGATAGTGTGGGATGTCCGGTGAATAGTCCGCATTGGGAGGGCGGTCAATCATGCAGACCGGCAGGCCGATATCGGCTGCAGCATCAAGTTTGGTACGGCCCGCCTGACCACCCGAATTCCGGCAGAGCAGGGTTGTGACAGCGTGCCGCCTGATGAGGTCCAGCTCTTCGGCAACGGTATGGGGTGGGCGGCCTGACACCAGCACGAGGCCAGGGCGGTGCGCCAATGGCGCCGGATCGATCGTTCGCACAACCAGCCGGATATTCCGGCTGACAAGGTCGTCTCTGGCATGGACTGTCGGCAATTGCTTCCGGCCCAGCGCTGCAAGCACGATCGCATCCGATGGCAGCACCGCCAGTGCATCCTCCAGACTTGCCACCATCTGCCAGTTGTCTCCCTCGCGGGGTTGCCATGGCGGCCTCTCCAGAACCACAAGCGGAGTTCCGGTGTGTCTGCAGGCCAGCCTGGCATTCCGGCTGATTTGAACTGCAAAGGGGTGTGTCGCATCAACGACACAGGCAAATGAATTGTCCTGCAATGTCCTGGCCAGCCCTTTCCATCCGCCGAAACCACCTGTCCACACAGGAACACGGTAGCGGGCGGGGGTCGTGGTCGCTCCTGCGAGCGATGCCACGACGGGGTGGGGGGTGTTGTCGTGGAGGCACGCCGAGCAGTCGCGGCCCTCCCTGGTCCCCGCAAGGACCAGGATTGGATTCTGTTCAGTCACTTCGAACACCGTCTTGCCAGAAACAGTGGATCACCGGCCGAACCGACCATGTGGCCTGAACGGTCAAAGACAAGAATCTCAACGGCAATCCCTTTTTTATTCAACCGCCGAATGACCGTTTTGCGCGCACTCCCGGCAATGCTGTCGCCGAGATCCGGGCCGGCAATTGCAAGGGCCTCAAGCGAGGTATTGGCTGATCGGATGGAAGCAATCTCGCTGGTGCCAAGCCCCGGCGAAGATGCTCTGGCTGCCTCCGCCAAACGATTGAAGTCAATGCGTGAGCGTTTGGAGTGCAGGTCAGTGTGCCCCTGAGCGAGCTTTGTGAGCTTGCCGAAGCCGCCCGCAATGGTCAGGAGGCCAACAGGGTGCCTGCGCAGGTATTTGAGCATGCCGCCGACAAAATCTCCCATGTCGATCAGGGCATGGATCGGGAGCGCATAGAGAGTGGCGGCTGCGGCTTCGGATGTGGTGCCTGTCGAGCCAATGAGGTGATCGGCACCATTGCTTCGTGCGACATCAATTCCCCTGTGAATCGAGGCAATCCACGCGCTGCAGGAGTAGGGTTTGACGATGCCGGTGGTCCCCAGAATTGAGAGACCGCCCTCAATCCCAAGTCGGGGATTCCAGGTCTTTTTCGCCAGTTCAGCACCCCCCTCGATTGAGATTGTGATCCTGAATCCGGTTTCGATGCCATTGATCTCCGCCAGCATGCGAACCGACTGGGCCATCATCTGGCGCGGGACCGGATTCAGGATCACAATCTCAATCGAGGGGGGTGCTGAACTGGCGAAAAAG
>JAPOSK010000182.1:2145-3319 GCA_026709725.1 Paracoccaceae bacterium
TCGTGATCGTTCCCACTCCGGGCCCGGCAAGAAAATCAATCCCGCTGCCATCGGACAGGGCGACTTCGGCGGTGATCAGGGCACCATGGGTCACATCCGGATCATCGCCGGCATCCTTGCAAATTGTCGCGTGTGCCCAGCCATCTCCGCAACGATACGATTGCAATGGGAAGGAGACATCCTGACCACGCGGCAGGGTGATGATGACCGGATCGGGCCAGTGGCCGGTCAAAAGGGCCTCGCAGGCTGCGGCAGTGGCTGCTGTCGCACATGCTCCGGTGGTAAAACCTGTTCGCAGTCCATTGTCTGCCCGCTGCCCGGTGGCGGTTTTCCGATTCCCGGAAGAGGCGTTGTGGTCCATGGCACTCACTTCGAATCCTGCAATCCTGTCTCTCGGTTTATCCGGTTTTTCCGCTCTGCCTGTATCACTTCATTATGCCGCAATAAGCGCCCGCTCCCAGGATGAAGATGCCGGGCGGTGTGAACCCGCTGGCATTTGAATGGGGTTCCCTGCATAGTGGTTCGGGCTGTCCTGTGGGACCAAATAACAATGAATGACGACCGCGGAGTTTGCAAATCATGGTCTGTTGGTCTGTCAGATGAACTCCCGTGGAATCGGGCCGGCCTTTCCGGCCGGCATGGTCTGGCTCGTTGGTGCGGGACCCGGTGATCCGGGGCTCTTGACACTCCATGCCGTCAACGCACTGGAGCGTGCCGATGTGGTCGTCCACGATTCACTGATCAATTCAGCCGTCTTTGATCATTGTCGGCCTGATGCTGTCCGCATTCATTCCGGCAAGCGTGGTGGCCGGCCCTCACCGCAGCAAACGGATATCTCCGCACGGCTGATTGCCCTTTCGCATCAGGGCAAACGTGTCGTCCGTCTCAAGGGCGGTGATCCATTTATCTTTGGGCGGGGAAGTGAGGAAATCCTGGCACTGATTCGCAGCGGTGTTCCGGTCCGTGTCACCCCGGGCGTTTCATCAGGTTATGGCGGTCTTGCTTACGCGGGGCTGCCGCTGACAAGCCGTGAAACCAACCAGTGCGTGACATTCCTCACAGGTCATGACCGGTTTGGCGCCACGCCATCCCCCATCGACTGGCGCCAGTTTCCAAAAGGTTCACGGGGCTTTGTCATGTATTGGGCATGGAAAAACTTTGGACCCCGGGTGGA
>JAPOSK010000587.1:0-2273 GCA_026709725.1 Paracoccaceae bacterium
GGGGGCGGGCCCCGGAGTCCTGAACGGTATACTTCAAGCGTCTATCCTTAGCCTGCCTGGCCTGTTGCGGCTGGACCCCGAATTCTGAACAGCTATACTAGATACTTGGAGAAGTGCTTGTTTTCAAAGGAACTTCTCCAAGTTCTATCTTGATTTTTTGACGACAAGCCATTCAGACCAGCACTAGTTGCTGCGGATTTTTTCGTGGGCGTCGGCGACCTTGATCGGAGAAATGAACGATATCACGATACTGGCGGTCAGTGAAATTGAGTATTTGAACGTCGCCTGCAGAAGGTAGGGAGTTCTCAATGCGCCTAACCCTTGCGTGAAACGCTTCCTTGCCGTTTACGAAGCGGGAATAGACGGAAAACTGGCTCCGTTCGAAACCCTCATCCAAGAGAAAATTCCGGAATTTCGTAGCTGCCCTGCGCTGTGGTTTGGTGTTGGTGGGGAGATCGAACATCACAAGTATCCACATGAGGCGATATCCCGAGAGGATGTCGGACTTACGCGTCATCGCCCAAGCCCCACCAATGTGAGAGCATCCGGTGGACGAGGAAGAGCCAAAACTGGCTTCCCGGTTTCGAAGCTCTGTCCGAGCGATGTCGCCAGTTTTGTAAGCGCAACCGATACCGGTGTGACCCCCTCGCCGAAAGGAACATCTGTAGCAATGAGGCGTGCAAGTGTCTGCTTTGCTACGCTATCCACTTGGGTTCCATTGTCGGCACTGAGTTGTCGGACAGCGCAATCCACCAGCGGACGAAACGGCTCCATTAGGTCGTCAGCAAGGGCGAACGCATTGCCTCCGCTCGAATGGTGCACGCCGATGCAGGGATGTAGTCCTGCCGCAACTACTGCCCGGGCTGTGGCGGCGCGAAGAATGGTGTAACCATAATTGAGCAACGCATTCTCATCGCGGCCTTCAGTACAGCGTCTAAAGTCCTCACCCATCATGCGCGGCCAGTAATAACGGGCTGCCTGTGCTTCGATATTGTTGCTGTCGCCGGAAGTGACCTTGCGGATCATCATGCGCAGAACCGCGCTGGACTCGCCCATAGCCTCCAATGAGGCCGCCTGCATGTCAACCTTGGCTACGATCACCTGCTTCCAAATCTGCTTCAACAAAGGTCGCTTGGCCTGCCATTGTGCCCGGATGCGCCTTCCCTGTGCATGGTGACCTTCCAGGGGCATCAGCACGGCACGGGGTGCGTGATTAGAACCGCAAAGTACAACCGGCACACCGCGAGCAGCCAGTTCGGTCAGAAGTGAATTGGACCATGTGGTGCCATGAGCGTGCACGATCACGCCGGCGACCTGATCGAGTGGTATGCGCTTTGTTGTCTCCGTCCCGCCTTCCGAGATTTTCAGAAACCCGCGCACCTTCGACAGATGCCGCCCATCGGTTGTAATGTCAACAATCTGATCCAAGTTTGCGTTCGTTTACTCTTAGCGAATATCCGGACCGATCAAACAGGCAAGCTAGGGTCCTGCACGCGACCTATTTCATCGACAAGGATTCGGCGAATGGACGCCTTGATCGCCGATTTTGTGGCCATCTGAATAAGACTGAAGTCATCGTTTTTGTCACGATTTCGCGCATCTGCATTCGATTCGGTATGAGGAGCGAGAAAAATACGATCGGCGTCGAATTTCTGCACATAGCAGATCAGCCTTTTCCCATCCTGTTCGACGGCAACCATGTCCCGTTTGAACAACCGCATAAGGCGCTTCGCTGCCGGATGTGGGCGTGAAACAGCGTTGCCATGAGCTTCGAAAGTCGTGATCACCCATGGAAAAGGCTCGCCATTGGGCACCCGCCAGATTTCATAGCAATGGTTGCTGTCACCCTTATAGGCCTTGTAAGGCTTATCGTCTCCGACGCGGATCTCGACACGCGCAGATGACTGAAGACTTTCGATCATGCGGACACGACGGATACCCCGATATGGATTTAATCTGCCGTCCGCGAGCCTCTCGGATGCAGCAAAATTTGCAAGCGCGGTCTCAATGTCCTTTGGTTTTTCAGTGCTTTCGATGGCTTCGGAGAGGAGCCTCTGCAATTGGGAATCCCGAATGTTCTTACCTTTTGATGTCACGTCAATATCACCAGGTTTCAGTGACAGAAGCGGAATTCGGCTGACCACAGTTTTCAAGTCTACGATACCGTAAGCGGTGTCGTTATGGAGTTGACCGGTGGTGCTGTCCTGCCCTTTCCTTTTTGCGGCGGTGTCGATGCGCCCGTGGTCGGCTCGGTGACTGACCACAATCCTGTC
>JAPOSK010000587.1:2283-3317 GCA_026709725.1 Paracoccaceae bacterium
CCAACTGATTACCGATATCTGAGCGAAAACCCTCCCAGGGTGCCGACATCGTTCTCGCTACGTCTTCAGCGCTAAGGCCCTTTCCTGCATCACGCTTAGCTACATCACTGATCTGTTTGATTAGGCTGCGATCAGTCGCGGCCACCACTGCGGCATCAATGGCATGATGGCGGTGATCGGTTCGGTTCTTGGCTTTGACCTTACCCTTGTCATGATCCGGCAGTAGAGAGTTCAGCCCCCAACGGCGCCGCAGCATCTCGGTCAGGCGCCCCGGTACAACCCAGACATGACCACCCTCTGTGTAAAGCGCATCCAGATAAGCCCGTGCAATGCGGGACAGATACTGCGTGTCCACTAGCGCTCGATCTAGGAAATCATTTTCGCCCTCGAAACGCTCCATCGCATCGGGAGTAAAACGCCAACGTTTGTTCTCCGGCAGGCTCTTTAGATTGGCCGCGATGGCGTTCCATTGTGGTGTATCTCCCCACGTTTCCCATGGGGTCTGATTGCCTTTTTCCCGGTTCGCTTCGCGCAGGCACAAGGTGAGGTTGGATGGGCTGTCATCCAGTGTGCGTGAATAGGGCAGGATATGGTCCACATCGCACAAACCGTTAAACAGCATAGAAACATTAATCGGCTTTCCCGTATAAGGACAACAGCGTGGGCCGATGGCTGGACCAAGTTCTTCATACAGGCGCAATAGCATCCGATTGGCCCCTGTATCCTTCTGACCAAGTTCGCCAAGTTTCTCGCTGCGTTTGCGAGCTGCATCGGTATTCTCTTTGATGCGTTTCTGTGCGTCCTTCTTCTGCTTGTGCGATTGTTTCAGTTCCCGCGCAAGTTCCACCACAATCTGATCCGGCTTGCCGTAAACGGAGATGATTTTGTTTACCAACCGGCGCAACTGATTGAGCCCGATATGCACGGTCGGGTTGATGATCCGGCCAAAGCGGGTGACATCGTCATCTTCAAGGCGGCCTGAGCCAGGGATCACGTGCCGCTCAAGAACTGCGCCATAATAGGGCAGTTGGTCG
>JAPOSK010000117.1 GCA_026709725.1 Paracoccaceae bacterium
CATCATATGACGCGTTGATCATCGCGTCGGCCTGTTCCTCAAGACCGAGCTGTTCACCGATGAAGCGAACCTTCTCCTCATAGCGGGACACGCCAGCACCTTCCGGCGCGAAGGCAACGGTCATTCCCGCCGCCGCCAGGTTATCCATAACGGCCGGGGATCCCATATCATGTGCACCGATCAGGATGTCGGCGCCTGTCGACAGGACACCCTCCGCCGACAGATCGCGCACATAGCCGATCTGCTTCAGATCCCTCACCGAATTGGGATAGATGGAGGTGTTGTCAACCGCGACAACCCTGTCGCCGACACCAATCTCAAAGAGAATTTCGGTAATGTCACCACCGGCTGAGGCGATTTTCTCAAACGCGCTCCCTGATGCCGGAAGCACGAGCAAAACCAGCGCCAGCACAAAGGCCAAAGACGCTTTCATCTTACCTGCCTGCGGAAAGATCGTTGACCAGCGTTCGCCACGAATCCTTCTCATGACTGCCTTCATCGCGCTCACCGAACATCAGCATGATCAACTCACCGTCATCGGTATACGCTTCAAGCGATGTCACATGGCCAACATCGGTCGGTTTCCTGACAACCCAGACATGACCGACACGGTCCTGACGGAGATGCAGGTGGAATTTTTCATCCAGAACATTGATCCACGGACCCATCGGCCTGATGGTCTGCACAGGGTCGGTATGGATCTGGATGCATCCCGTGTTTCCGACAAAGATCATGATCGAAAGACCGCGTCTGGCCGATTCCTCCAGTGCTGCGGTTGTCGCCCCACTGGGAATTTCACGGGCCAGATCATCACCAACCAAACGCAACGCCTGCATCCGGCCAACAGCATTTCGCTTCAATAGCCCATTAAAATGGTGCACATCCGACATCCCCTCCCAATCACCCCGCAGGGCTGCGATGTCAACCTCCCCATCAGGGCGATCAGTTTCAGGTTCACCAGGAGGCTCAACAACGATTTTCCGGGGCTGCTCATCCACCCATTCCGCCACCATCCGGTCGAAGCCCGCACGATCCGTTGCCCCGGTTGGATAAACCTTGTGCACGGCCCTGCCATGCCGATCAAAGAACTGAAGTGAGATCCGGAAACCCGATTTCACCTCTTCCTCAATCACGAATCCATATGCCCACCTGTGCATCATGACGCGCAAGTTGATTGTGCGGTTCGCGACCAGCCCCATCCCCTTGCCGAGATCTACATTGTCAAACTTGCCATACCGTTCATGCACAGCATGATCATTGCGCGTCAGGCACATGACCTCACCAAGGCCCTGGAGACCTTCCAGAACCGGCGAAAATCCCCTCTCCTCGGTCCGGCGCAACATCCGTGCCGCACCGCTGATCATCTTGGCCTCAACCAGTTCCGCTTCCGAGATCCCCAACGCGCCCGCAGCATCCACCGCCCGCAACTCCGGCTGCACCCCAGCCAGCTCAACCACGCGCTGATAGGTCGCTGCAATTGTCTCGTCAGGCATCCGCAGCATCCTCAGAATGTTCTCGCGATCGACAGTTTGATATTCCGACCATCTGCGAACCGATTTGGCAACAGCGGCCCTCCCTCCAGATTATAGCGGGCAGCGGGTATATAGGTTTTGCCAAACAGATTGTCGATGCCAAAGTGAACATCCGTTCGACCCGGATCCCCACTCCCGGAACTGTAGCGCACGCTCAGGTTCGCAACACCGTAACCCGGGACATCCGCACCATTTGATTTGCGGCGGGATTGTGCAAACACGCCCTGCACCTGGCCCGTGATTTCCCTCGTGAAACCGTATCCCGCTGTCACCTGGATTGTGTTATTCTGAAGCGAGTCCATCGTTTCTCCCGTTGCATCATCCTTGCCTTCAATCCAGGTCAACCCGGCGGATGCAAACAATTCACTGCGTTGATATGCCGTTTCGACTTCCAGTCCGCGTATGGTGACATTCTTGAGGTTTTCATATTTGCCAAACAGTGGTGGTCCCCGGCGAGGGGTCATTGTCCTTTCGATCCGGCCCTTGATCCTGTTCTGGAAAACTGTTCCCTTCAGCGTCATTTCATCACCGGGCCTGATCACGTCAAGGCCGGAAAAGCTCGTTCCCAACTCGACATTGGTGCCGTTTTCGGCTTTGAGATTTCGGTTTACGCCCCCCATGAATTCGGGAGCACCCCGCTCACTGCTGATAAATGTGTCATAGATCTCATCAGCAGTCGGCAGTCGCTCAACACGCGCAACAGACCCAAAAACATTCCAGTTGCCGTTCAGCCTGTAGAGGGCAGAGATCTGGGGTTCGAAGCCCGAAAGGCGAACACCTGTTCTTGCCGCAGCCATTTCCTCAGAATCAGCATCATCTCCTGTTCGAATCCCCACAGGGGAAATCTCTTTCCGCTCAAGGCGACCGCCGACATTGATATCCAAACGGTCATTGACGGCGATTTCCGCAAGGGCATAGGCTTCAATCGCATCTGTATTGGCCTGCGGGTGAGACTGTGAAGGCACCTTGGAAAACGAAAAACGCTTCGTTTCCGAGTAGGCAAGCCCCGCGGTCAGATAAACCGATCCATCACCCTGAACATCGAAAGTATTTTCAATACGAAGCATGTTCGTATCGTAGAAGCGATCTGAATCAAACGGGCGGGGATTCACGCGATCCAGTCGATTCATCGGTCCGTTTGAAATCCTTTTCTCCGTTTTCGACTTGGCAAGGGTCATGGTTGCATCAAGGAGCGGGTTCTCTTCGGGACTGTATCCAAGGGTCAGGTGATAGGTTTCATCAATCGTCTCAACATCTGCACTTTGGTCAGGCAGAAACGGGAAAGGAAGCGCCCCGTTGTAAATCTGGTCGAAGGGCTGATCTTTTTCGGAGGTGTAGAGGCGCTGTGCAGAGAATTCGAGACTGAAGGGTCCGGCGAAATCACGGCGGATCTTGAAGAGGCCGGTTGGGATGAGGGCATCATTGGCGAAGGTGATGGCGCCGTCACCATCTTTTGTTGCACCAAGATCACGAAGTGTGAGGGCGGTGAGAATCTCAAGACCTTCGGTGGGGCGGAGCGCGAGGATGGATGTCGAGAGGGCTGTTTTGGGATTGCTCCCGTAACTCAGACGCTGATAGAAGGCGGAATCATCACCATCGTTCAGAAAGTCACTGGCATCTTTTGTCTCCATGACAATGCCGCCGCCCATGGCACCGGATGAATAGAGTGTTGATGCACCGGGGCCACGCAGAACCTCAATGGATTTCAGGAGTGCGGGATCAATGAAGACTGAGCCCTGGCGGTAGCTTTCGTAGTATTTTTTTTGCCCGTCAAGGACA
>JAPOSK010000521.1 GCA_026709725.1 Paracoccaceae bacterium
GGAGCAATATGCGGATGCACTCACCCTCCTTGACCGGGTCGTAAATAAGTATGAACTAGATAAAAAACAGGAATTTCAGGATATATTTGCGCAATATTTGTCCATCAGAGGCTGTAGTCTCATCGTGCTGGGTCGGGAAGTGGAAGCCCAATCGTCCTGGGAGGAGGCAATCAGGACTCTCAGGGAATCGGGATTGCCTGAGACGGAGATGGTGAGGCTGGATTGCATCATGGCAATGAACAGGGCTGGCGCACAGTACCGGTCCGGTCAACTGGAGGAAGCGATTGAATCATGGAGTGAAGTCGTTGAACGATTCCAGGAGAGCAATCAACCCAATATCCAGTCCATGGTCGCGAAAGCACTGACCGATAGCGGTACCGGGCTGATCAGGTTGCGCCGTTTCGAAAAAGCGCTCACCGTCCTGCAGCAGATCGAGGATCGTTTTGGGGCCAGCGACGCGATGGAGATGGCAGCGATTGTCGCGAATTCCTTTCCCAATAGATGTGTAGTGCTCTTCGAGTTGAACCGTCTGGAGGAGGGTCTTGCGGTGAGTGAGCGGGCCATGCATCGTTTTGGAAACATTGACAGTCCGGAAGTGACTGAATCGGTTGCTGCAATTCTCTTGAACAAAGGGATTGCACTGGCTGTTGCCGGAAGGAATGAGGATGCACTTTCTGTCTGGCTTGAGATTGAGTCCCGCTTCGGCGATCACAGCGAGCCGGGAATCCTGAAGCGTCTGGCTTCGGCGCTCGTCAGAAAGGGCACGACGCTTCTGGATATGGGCAGGTCTGAGAGCGCAATCAGGGTGTGGGACGATGTCATGCATCGCTTCAGGGGCGATGCCACCCTGTATCATGCGCAGATCACATCGGCTGCACTTGAACGGATGAATGCGCTGATCCAATTGGGCAGGCTGGAGAAGGCGCTCCTGGCCAGTGAAGAGGCGCTCCATTTGGTCAGGGGCGGCAGTGAAGATTCGAGCATGCATTCCCTGGCACGGGTTCTCCTGACCAGGGGATCATTGCTGGTTTCCCAGCACAAGATCGCAGAGGGACTTGCTGCATGGGATGAAGTTGTCGACCGATTCGAGAAGAGCGGTACAGCAGAACTTCGGGGTGCGGCGGAGTTGGCACTGTGTGAGCGGGGAAATCATGAATTGACCAACGGTCGGATAGATCCGGCCATTGCATTCCTTGACCGCGCACTCCTGCCGACACAGGCAGGAACTCCCAGGAACAGGCTCCGGGGCCATCTGATCCGGGCCAAGGCATACATTGCAGAGGGGAATGATGAATCCTGTGTCAGCGACATAGAGAGGGCGCTGTCATTTTTACCCGAATCCGCAACCTTTCCAAGGCGTGTGATTGAGATGCTTGCCGAACTCGCAGTCGACATCGGGATGGCGAGAATGCGTGATCTCATCAATTCGTCACCAGCAGCTGATATCCTGCTTCCGTTGACGACTGCTTTTGAGCGGGAACTCGGTCTGGAGCCGAAGGTGGCACGCGAAGTCGATGAAGTTGCCGAAGACATACGCCGGGAATTTCTCTCGGAACATGCGCGGTCTGGAGCATGGGCCGCACACTGATCGTGTTCTGGCTCGGTCGGCATGGATGGTTTGGCATGGGACATCATCGGATGATGAGAAGCGGATCCAGATGCGCCATCAGGGCCGGTTGGCAATCAAATGGTGGCCGTTCAGGGCTCTCGCCGCAAGAACCCTGCATCGAAACATTGAATTTGCGCCGACAAGTTGAATTGTGCAGGCAGAACGCATAGTCATTGCAGTGCTGACATGGTCAGGATGTGTCCCGTAGCGGTGCCGGTGGTTCGGTGCCTGCTCGGTGGCGATCCAAGCGGTCAGTCCGGCAATTCTGTAAAGACAACAGTCTGGATCCAATGTGAGCAATCCTGAATCCTTTATATCCGAAGTCACCGAAGAGCTGCGCCGGGACCGTTTGTATCGGCAGTTTCGCAAATGGGCATGGCTGGCAGTCCTTCTGGTGGTTCTTGTCGTCGGTGCAGCCGCCTGGCGCGAATGGTCTGCAACCCGCCATCAGACAATGGCTCAGGAGTTTGGTGACTCCCTGCGCTCTCTTGCCGCCATTGCGGATCATGAAGAGCGCGCTGCGGCTTATGCCGACCTCTATGACGGTGGTGCGGGCGCTGATGCCATCGCACTTGCACGGATCCATGAAGCCGGCCTTCTTCTTGATGACAATCAACGAGAGGCCGCCATCAATCAGTTGCAGGTTGTGGTCGCGGATGATGCTGTGAGCCTGATCTATCGGGACCTTGCCCTCCTGAAAACACTTCAGTTTCAGGATGAGCAGGATGAAGATGCAACCGGGAGAACTCTCGGCGAACTGACAATGCCCGGTCGACCGTACCGGCTGCTCGCCCTTGAATTCGAGGCCATGAATCATTTTGATCTTGGTCTTCGCAGCGAAGCCATTGAGGTCATGGAGTCGGTTCTCAACGATGCCGATGTCACACCGGAACAGATTGGTCGCATCACACAGTTTCTGACATCGATCGGCCATGAAACTGAAAATGACTCCTCTGAAGAAACTGACGGAGAGAGCCCCGGTGTTCAGTGACAGCTCGACTGTCTGGCACAAGTGGCGGGCGGACAGCATATCGGCGGGTCTCGTCTGTCTTGCGCTTTTTCTCACAGGATGTGATCGGGAAGAGAAGCTCCCGGGCGTCCGTATTGACCCCCGTGTGCCGCTTGAGCGCACTGAACATCTGGTGTCGCCGGTCACGGCAACAGAGGTCACATATTTTGATCACGGTTCGATCGTCAATCAGGCGGAACCCTTCACCCTGACGGCTCCGGTCATCAATGCCGACTGGACCCACATCAACGGCAACGCCCGCCACACGGGCTTCCATCCGCAGCTGGGCAGGGCACCGAGACAGATCTGGGCCGTGCGTGTTGGTGAAGGCAATTCCAGGCGCGCCCGGATCAATGCCTCTCCAATCGTTGCCGGGAATCATGTCTATGTCATGGACAGCAACGCGCAGCTGTCGGCCTATACGCTTGCCGGATCCCGACAATGGTCTTTGGATCTTGCCCGAACCGGGGATGCCGGTGGTCGGGTTGGCCCGGGAGGAATTGCCTACGACGAGGGGATGCTTTTTGTCACGACAGAGGCTGGCAGACTTTACTTTATTGAGGCTGAAACAGGGCAGATCATCCGCACGCAGGATTTTGATGCTGCTGCCAAATATCCACCATCCGCAGCCGATGGCCGCGTCTTTCTCACAACAGCCGATGGGAAGGGGTGGGGAGTCAATGCGACGA
>JAPOSK010000533.1 GCA_026709725.1 Paracoccaceae bacterium
ATCGGGGCCCGGTGTGATGCGGGCCCGGGGCGATGTTGGCGGATCACCTGTTATCAGGGACGTGCAGAGTTCCGGGTCCGCCGTGGGGGGATCACGCCCTCCGGGTGGGTGCGACCGGGGTGTTCAGGGGATCTGTCATCATGGGTCTACCCCAAATGACGTCTATGCCGCGCGGCGTCCGAAGTCGATCCGTGCGTCAAGATCAAGATCGAAGCGGTCGTAGGGATTGATGATGAGGCGGCCTGTCGTCATCAATGGTTCCGTCGCTGATCTTCGCCTCCATGATCTGGCCATTGCTGTGCTGCGTGCAAAACACGCAAAATTGTCACGGCACCGGGGTTTTCGGCATAGACGACGACGTAGTTTCGGCGCACGACCAGAGCTCGCGGGTCCCTTCGATCCTGCCCACGCGGTACATCTGGGGATGCTCCACCAGTCTTGACGTCTTGTCCTCGATCTCATCCTTGAGAGCCTGGGCGGCGACCGGATTATCGTCGGAAATGTAATCGACAATGGTCAGCAAATCTGCGATGGTCGTGGCTTTCCATTCAAGATCGGACACGGAGCCTCTCATCAATCTGTGCCTGAACCTCCTGCATCGCCCGGGCCTGGGGGCTGGCGGGGCGTTGATCATCCAGTGCCTCCTGTACCTTGGCCCGAAACCAGGCGTCGTAAACATCCGGGTCGGAGGCCAGACCGGCGGGCAGCCCGCCTTCTGTCGTGACACGGGTCAACAGGATGCGTACCGCATCCGAGAGTGTCAGACCAACGCCAGCCAGCACTTCCGAGGCTTGGGCCTTGAGCTGATCGTCAACACGAACATGAAGCATGGATGTTTGGGCAGGCATGGCAGTTCTCCTGATTCGAAACTCTAATTGTATCTCGTTTGAGATACGAATTCAAACCAAGGCATGTAGCCCATTTCGGCGATCAAATAAAGGGAAAAGTAACTGTTCAGGTTCCTGTTCGGCATTTCCGGCCCGAAAGGCGACGCAGGGCACCTCAAGCCGCTTGATGCGTTCGTCCGGTGCGGCCCGCAGTCCTGCATGACCCCGCGCCCCGGTCGCACTGCGGACAAGGCCGAGATCGTCCGTTGCGCCTTGAGGGCCGCAGCACCCGCTCGACCTCGTGGTCGGTCGCCGGAACCGTGCGGTCGCGGATGAACTGGCCCGGGTAGACGGGGCATTGCTGCTCCCCGTCTGCCCGGGCCCTTTCAAGCACAACACTGTTCGCAAGCCGTTCAGGGTGGTAAGGGGCGCGTGTCCCGAACGATTTATGAAAATTGAAGGGACTGCATTGCTTGTGAGGAGATGGTTGCACCATGCCTGAATCCGCCGCCGCGATGGCACGGCAGCATGGCCTGGATAACAAGGCCCTCCGCCGGGCATTGCGAAAGGAAAACTTCCCATGGCATCGGCTCCGTGACCACTGGGATCCGCCGGAGGGCAGCCCCGAGCATCGGGATATGCTGGGAGTGGCAGTGCGGCTTGTCAGGAAGAAGCGGGGGAAGGACCTGTGGTGATGCCGATGCAACGGATCCCGGACACATTTGAGGAGCGTCCACGGGGACTGCAAAAGGGCGATGGGATGATGGTGGAATGGTGGGCCGCGGGATGATGGATGATCTTGAGCGAAAAGAGTGGACCCGGCGCGTTCTTGCCTGTCTCAACCATGAAAAGTGCCGCTGCACCTATGGGGCCCTTGCCCGCATTCTTGGTTTGGCAAATCAGGGCGTTGGGCGTCATCTCGGCGACCCCCGCCCGGAAACCTCATGGGTTGTTCTCAAAGCCACGGGCCAGCCCGGTGGGGACTGGGCACCGGACCGGCTGGCTGAGGGGCTTTGCGACGGACCCGAACCCATCAGCTGCCACGAAGAGTTGAAGAGGCTTGTTACCGAACATGAGTCTGATCTGATGGCACATGACGCGGACACAATGAACGATCCGCATGTCATGCATCTCGAATACTGCATTGTCTGTGATCCGAAACGCATTGACTGGTCCGCGGCGGAAGCGGTGGTCTTCGAGGACGATGATTTCACCGTTGAGGTCAAGGACCAGCGCGTGCTGTTCAGGTTCAAGACCCATTACAGTTCGGAAGAGGAGGCCAAATCGTCGGTCGAACCCTATCGGCGAAACTGGGAATTCACGGCCGGTCTCGCGTATGGGCCGGATGCGTTCACCCTCCGCTTTTCAAGATCAGAGATCATTGACCGCGACCCCACTCCCGGCAACACCAAGACACCGAAATTTTTCTTTTCACTTGTGGGGGATCTAACCCTCAATCTTGACATCATTTTTGTTCCGGCCCGATACTCGGGACCACCCGCCTCAGGCACAATGAAACGAACGCCTGACATCGACAGTATGTACCACCGCTATCTCGGTTATCGTGCGGGCAGGGAGCCCTTTCAACAATGGCGTATTTCTGTCTGGACATGTTGAAAGGGATGGCCGGAAAGGATGGGGAAACCGCATCAAAGGCGTTTGGCATTTCATCCAGGGTTCTCAGGGAGGTGAGCAGGTTGAGCAGCGCGATGGGTGGTGAATCTGCACGAAAACGGAAGGGTCTCAAGCAGCCGTATACGTCCGATGATGAGAAATTCCTGGACGCTGCCATTCAATGCATGATCCTTCGAGCCGCTGAAGTTGCCCATGATCCCGATGCCAAACGGGAGCAGATAACGATGGATACCATCAACCCGAATGGGTTCCGGGCAGGCTGCACGGTTCAGTGACGGGGACCAGCGCTACGGCCCGTTTTGAACTGTTGGCACCTGTCGCAGAATTGTCTCCCAGACCCCTCGACCGAAAGCACGATTGTGGAGGCAATGACACTGACGACAAGGGCTGAGATCCATGCACGATGCGAAAAGAGCCGCCTTGCAATCCGTTCCCGGAGAGGAAGCGATCTCCGGCGTTCCTTCCAGATTTCGTGAATCGCCGTATCCTGTCGGTCTGTTTCAACCGTCCGGGTTGCTGATCCGTTACGGATAAACCGAACATCCAGACCCTTTCCACCCAAAAAGCGGCCCTGCCCCTGTCATCCGGGCGCCAATGGATGCCCGTGGCCGGAGCGTGGCAGAAAGAGAATTGATTTCCATGGCGACGCGATCACCGCTGAAGCCTTTGCAAGGCCTAAGGGGCATTATCATGCAATGCAAGCAACAGCTGAGATTCCAGCAGGAATATTTCACAGACATCGGCCTTGTCGGAACCTGAGGGGTTCGCTATGCTTTACCATGAGACGACCGGGCTGTCTGTGGGGTTCAGTGTGGAATCCGGGGGCGAAC
>JAPOSK010000206.1 GCA_026709725.1 Paracoccaceae bacterium
ATCACCGCTGTCCGCGTCCGGGATCAGTCTCTCCTCGCCCGGACCTGACTCAACGATCCGGTCGGCGGATCTGTCAGCCCGGACGCAACCCGTGTGCTGTGCGTCACGGCGCGGAGCGTGTGGCTTCAAAACACCGGGCGACCTCCCGACATGATGACTGCCCGCTTCGTTGCACACACTGGCGGCTTCGCCAGCCTCCATCCCGAAAAACGCCAGCCCCCGGAACGAGGACACTCCAGAGGGAGTCCGAATCCTCACCGGGGGGCATCTTCGCAATCCGGGCATGGCAGAGCGACAAAATGAGCGTTGTGGATATGGAGTCGGGCATGATGCATTGATCGATGCCGGGGGCGCCCGGGAGGGCGGGGATGTGTTGACGTAAACCACCGCCCACTGATCTGGATCGGGCGGATTGTCCCCGGGGGGTCAATCGCAGGGGCCAGCGGATTATGGCACCGTTTGGTGGTCACGGAAAACCCGGATGCACCGGCAGGGGCACCTTCAGGATACTTGGATGCTCCGTATTTCTCAAAGTTGTCCGGTTATCCGAAGCCTCCCTATCGCACGGAATACGACCCCTGTTTCCGGGTCATTGGCAGGGAAGGCATATGCAGCACTGGATTTACCATTCTCTCTGCATTTCCATTCAGCGATGTCAGACCCGGCGTCCGTTCATGACCAGATTGACACCGGCCCGGGCCAGATGATCGGCGCACCCCCGACCGAGACCCATTGATGAAGCGCAGACAATCGCCCAGCGTCCCCTGATTCCAAGTTCCATGTTCCGTTTCCTTCAGTTTCCTCGAAGACCGGCAAAAGACGGATCCCCGCCCGATCAGGCCTTCCGATCAGGAGGGCTGGAAAACACTTTCACCGAAACTCCACCGTTAGCCAAATGCCGCCGCTTTTCCAATCCGAACGGCCCCTGCCGTTCCGGCAGCATCACAACTCTCCCACCGCCACCTGGACAGATCATCAGGGCGCCGCCATCCGCCCCGGAAAGCGATCCGCCGACATCACCCTGCGGCAGGACCCGCACCAGTCACCGATGACAGACCTCCCACGGGAAACCGATTCCGGTCAATCGGGTGCGCCCGGTTCCGGGAACCCGCAGATTCATGATCCCGTCCGGCTGAATCCCGATTGCCTTCCAGTCATGCCCGCTCTGGTGCAGCGGAGATGGGCATGGGTGATGGTGGCGGCATTCCGCAAAGTTGCGCCATGCTGCGGATATCCAGAGTCCTGAGGCCGCTTGCCGCATGGTGCTCATGCTGTTCACGGGTGAAAGTGGGCGAGACAAGGAGCATGTGATGGGGTGCGGATGGCAGGACGAGGTCAGCCCTGCGTGGGCGGGCCTGATCCAGGAATGCTGTGAAAGCGGCCTTGAGCGCAGAGGGGGTCTGGTGCCTATCAACAAGACACACTTAACTCCCTGCTGATATCTGTTGCATTCCGATCTGCATAGTGCGGAGCAGTCTTGCATGAAGTCGGGGCCGGTTTAAGTGTATGTTGTTGATGGAACGAAGGCCGGCCTGATTGACTGACGGGGTCACAACCCGGTCCTGCGATTGCGGGACAATCGGGGCAGCATGCTGCGGTTCACCCGCGACCCCGCAGCTCACGTAACCGGCAGCGGGCGGGCGCTCAGCCTCTCAGGTTGAAGCGGGCATTCTCCGGTCGCTTCCAGAGCGCGACCGGAGCCCGGAATCATGCGACACTGCGGGCCCCGCCCGGATGAACGCACCAAGCGGCTTGCGATGTCCTGAACCGCCTTTCAGGTGGGGAGCGCCGAACAGGAAGCCGAACAGTTGCTGTTATTGTTCTGCTGCCACGAACGAGCCGAGGATGATATTCTCTGTACTCCT
Organism: Paracoccaceae bacterium; assembly: GCA_026709725.1. Lineage (GTDB taxonomy): Bacteria > Pseudomonadota > Alphaproteobacteria > Rhodobacterales > Rhodobacteraceae > MPNP01. The sequence continues at coordinate 1,866 of JAPOSK010000206.1, forward strand.
ACTACCACCATCAATGGCGTTGGTGTTGTCTACGTACCATGTTCCCGCCACTTCCTGGCCATTAGGTCCGAGAAAGGCACCATTGATGTACTTGCCTGCTGTATCCTGTGTGAATCGTCCAGAAGAGCTAATGGGGACTCTGAAGAAGTTGATTCCGTATTGGAATCCGGGATCATCTAAATTGAGTCCGTCTTGGAGTCTGGGATCAACTAAATTGACCGGCTGGCCTCCAGTGACGCTGCTTTTGAAATTGTGAAAACGGGCATTGAATTCATGACCTATGGGTGCAATATTCATGGTGATTGTGGCATCTCCCAGAAAATGACCTCCCTGCGGAAGGACAATTGCGGGTTCATCGAGATGACCGGGTTCTTTCCATTTAGTGGCCGCGGGTGCTACCTCGGATGATGTCAAGATAGTGGCCCAGGTTTTGCCTTCATATGTTGCCGTTACATCACGAAATGCTGCCTCTACACCTGGTCTATAGTGAAAACCACCGAAGTTTGCGAGAGCATAGTACTTGACGCAGCCATTCCAGCCATTATCGTTCCTGCGGTCCCTGTGGCAGCCACCGGACACTCCTGTGGCTCTACCGTGTCTTTCTATGTGCGTGTCGTTGTTATTGTCTTTATTGACGCGGCCCTGCAGTGTGTAGGCATAGGACCAATCGCCCCAAGTGCCGTATGTATGTCCGTGTCTATTACTTCCATCGAAACCGTGCCTAGCAAATTCAGCGACGAATTGCCGGGAGGACCCGACATCGGTTGGGACGGCCCAGTTCAAATTGTCGGGATGCCTGAGGCTCTCAACTTCGGAACCTTCGAAATATACTTTAATATTGCTCATAGTAGGATTATCAGAGTCACAGAATGATCCATGTATGCGTGAAGCATGACAATTGGCTTCGGCATAGAGCGGTGTCGGTCGGGCTGCTCGCAATCCATACAGGCTATTCAGGGCGGCCCGTGCCCCGCCAAGTGTGTCGGTGTATCCCGGTCCGCGAGGCCGACAATTCGGCGGTGTGCCGGTCTGGCCGCCTGGGCATCCTTGTGGTTGATTGTTGGTATTCTGGTTGCCATCGCCCTGTTCCTGTTTATTTGTTTGGTCAGTGCCACCTTGGCCAAGAAGTGCGATCTGATCTTGAGATGATGTAGGTATTGGGTCAGTAATTGTTCCGACAACATCACCCCCACCACCGCCACATCCGGTCGGGATGGCGGCCGCCACTAGGACTGCACCCAACTTGATGATTCTCATATGTTCAATCCTTTCGATTGTCGCAAGTTCATTCATCTGTCACCTTGCCCTGTGATAAACGCTGCGTGTCCGCATCGGTGGTCGACACTTGTTCACAGGCCGGGCCCTTTCTGGATTCTTGTGGCAGGATCGCAAAACCCCTCCAACAACAGCAGGAAACAGGTCATTG
>JAPOSK010000549.1 GCA_026709725.1 Paracoccaceae bacterium
TGACGGAGAGAACTTCTTCAACCGTGAAAAGGAACTCGAAATCCTGACTGAACGTGTCCATGGGGGAGTCCATACCCTTCTGTCGGCGCAGCGGCGTATGGGCAAAACGAGCCTGGTTCGCGAATTGCTGCGTCAGTTGAATGAGACCGGGAATTTTTCGGTCGTCTTCGTTGATCTGGAAGCAGCCGGCACTCCGTCGGACGCAATTGCCGAAATCGGGGCCCAGACAGGGGACCTGGATGCGGTATGGGGCAAGTTAGCGTCAAGATTCAGGAACTTTATGAGGGATGCCAGCGGCCAGATTGAAGAGATGTCAGTCGGTGATATTAGGGTGAAGTTGCGCGCCGGAATCAACCTTGGGAATTGGCAGAAAACCGGGGATGCAATTTTTGCAGCCCTGGCGGACAGCGATCTGCCTGTTGTGCTGGCGATTGATGAATTGCCGATACTTCTGAATCGGATGCTGAAAGACAGGACAGGGCATATAACTCCTCAGGGTAGAGAGGATGTGAACACATTCATGAGTTGGTTGCGCAAGACTGGGCAATCATACCGTGGTCAGGTTACGCTGATTCTGTCGGGCAGCGTGAGTCTTGAGCCCCTGCTTGAGGCGGCCGGACTCAGCGCCCAGGCAAACATCTTTTCTTCATATGATCTGAAGCCGTGGAGTATGGAAATGGCTGTTTCCTGCCTCGGGGCACTTGCCAAATCCTATGATATCGATCTTTCGCTGGAGATCAGGCGGGCAATGTGCAAGAAATTGCGTTGCCACATTCCGCATCATGTGCAGATCTTTTTCGACAAGATTCATGACCACTTGCGGGACAACAGCCGGAATGTCGCCTCGATTGACGATGTCGAGCAGGTCTATGCGCGGGAGATGCTTGGCGTTCGGGGGCAGTTCGACCTGCAGCACTACGAGGAGCGGCTGAAGACGATCCTTGGTGAAGAGGGGTATCCGGTTGCTCTGGAAATTCTGACCGCAGCATCAGTTGACGGCAACCTCAGTACTGAAACGCTTGGGCGGTACCGCACATGGTTTTCCGGCAAGTGTGCGCACGATGAGAACAGCATGCCTCCAATCGATCATGTACTTCATGTGCTTCAGTATGACGGCTACCTCGAACTCAGGGACGGTGTCTATCATTTCGTTTCCGGGCTTCTTGAAGATTGGTGGCGCCGGCGCTACGGTCAGGGTTTTGTTTCTGTATTCGGCAGGCAACTGCGGGGGCAGGAGCAGAGTCAATGACGATCACTGCAAGAAAATACAATCCTGGCTTTCTTTCCAACGATGATCTTGTCGCGAATTTTTGCGTCCGGAAAAACGAGTACAAATCCCTGCTCGAAGCACTTCGTGAATGTTCAGGCAGCGCGAACACGCATCAGATTGTGATCGGGCCACGCGGCAGCGGGAAGACGAGTCTCCTGCTGCGCGTGAATACAGAGATCATTCGGGATCGGGGCCTTGCGGCACGCTTTTTTCCGGTTGTCTTCGCTGAGGAGAGCTATGAGGTCTCAACCGCCGGGGAGTTTTGGCTGGAGGGCCTGACGCGGTTGGCCGAGCAGGTGCTCCACAAGGATGGTGAAGTCAACTTGCGGCACACTGTTGAGGATCTGCGAGCAATCCAGGACGATCAGACACTGGAAGATCGGTGTCTTGGCGCATTGCTGGATTTTGCCGACGAGCAAAACAGGCGCATTGTCCTGATTGTCGAGAATCTGAACATGATGTTCGGGGATATCAGTGACAGGGACGCAGGCTGGCGATTGCGAAAGATATTGCAGACCGAACCGCGTATTGTTCTCCTTGCAAGTGCAACAAGTCGGTTTGATCAGATGAGCAATCCGCAGGAGGCGCTTTACGAACTCTTTCGGACCATTCATTTGTCCCCCCTCAACAAGGACGATTGCGCAGCATTGTGGCGAACGGTGTCGGGGCGGGAGCGGGCAGTGCGGACGATCCAGGCATTGCGTATCCTGACCGGAGGGAGCCCAAGGTTGCTGACGATCCTGGCCCGGTTCGGTGGCAATCTGTCGTTTCGTGAGCTGATGGCCGACCTTCTTGATCTGGTTGATGATCATACAGAGTATTTCAAAAGCCACCTTGAAGCGCTCCCGCCACAGGAGCGCAGGGTATACCTCGCCCTCGCCGGTCTCTGGAAGCCGGCAAGCGCACGCGAGATCGCCGAGAAGGCCAGGCTTCAGACAAGCCAGTGCAGTGCCCAATTAACCCGCCTAATCGACAGGGGCGCGGTCGAGGTGAGTGGCGGCAGTTCACGACGAAAACTCTATTATCTGGCCGAGTGCCTTTACAATATCTACTATCTGATGCGCCGTGCACGCGGTCCCGCACCGTTGATTGATGCGCTGGTCCGCTTCATGGATGCGTATTACTCCACCGATGAATTGAAGACCTTTGTCACCCGCATGGAACAAGAAGTCCTGGCGTCCGATGGCGATGGGATGCCGTTCTGTCAAATGGCACTTGAACGGCTGGCTCATCTTCCGTCGCTCAAAGCGCATCGTGAAGAGATGTTATCGCATTCATCGCAAGCCTTTGCGGATGTACATGGCAAGTCTGCGGCGGAATCCCCGGCGTCGTCAATCATGCAGGATCTCATCAATACGGCATCCGAGAACATGGAGTGCGGTCGGTTTGAGAGTGCCATCGCGGATTGGGAGAGGGTTGTCCAGGAATGCGAACAGGGCACTATGCCGGTCGATGTCGAACTGATGGGACTGGCACTCATCAGGAAGGGAGACGCCCTGGTTCGATTGGGAAGAGTGGAGGAGGCGCTTGCGGAATGGGATGATGTGATTCGACGGTTTGATACAGGACAAAGCGAAAACGAACATAAGGCAATAGCAGCAGCACTTATGTGCAAGTACGAAATATTTAACAAAATGGACCGTTACGCAGAAGCATTGGCATCCTGCAAGGAAGTGATTCGACGTATCGGCAATTGTTCGACACCGGAACTCCAAAAACTCCTGGCCGGTGCGCTTTTGGGCAGGATCGTTTCGCTGCATGATCTGAACCGGTATCATGAAGTCCTCAAGGCATGTGACGAGATGCGGGAGCGCTTTGACAGGAGCGGTTTATCGGCATTTCAGGAAGAGTTGGCAGTGGCAATGCTTGCACACACCACCGCACTCCTCGCACTGAACAGAGTCGATGATGCAATCAGGACATGGAGCGCTCTGGCGGAACGTTGCGGGGCGGATGACTCTGCACGCATCATCAGGCTCGTGGCATCAGGACCGATAGATATCAGCACGGCAC
>JAPOSK010000454.1 GCA_026709725.1 Paracoccaceae bacterium
CCATCCCCTCATTCCGGCAGCATCTCATCGAAGAGGGCGGGATGTCCTGCGGTGACGGGCCGCAGGGTGATGGGGCGGTTTTCCGGGCGGGACGTATGGGTGGGTCAGTCCGGGGTCATAACCCAGATTCCATGTGAAACAGATCCGGGACCTCAGAGCGGAAGCGGGAAGACGGCAATACAGGATAAATTCACGCTTGCAGCTCTCAGCGACACGATTGGGGAAAGTGCAGCCCGGATGGTCTGCATCGCCAGGATTGCCCGGGATATCGTCACTGCCTTGTGATGGGACTGTGAATTGTGGGATGACTCCCGCATGCCCTGATTTCAGTGTCGGAAGCAGCGTCGTCCTGTCAGGACCATTGCGACCCCCAACCTGTTGGCGGCAGCAATGACATCGGCATCATTCCGGCTTCCGCCGGGCTGGGCGATCGCTGCAACACCGGCAACAGCCAGCTGTTCGACACCGTCAGGGAAGGGAAAGAAGCCATCTGAGGCTGCAACCGGGGACGGGCATTGCCTATGGTATCTGTCCCGGGTGGTGGTGGCCATGCAGGCGGCAGCAACCCGACTCGTTTGACCGCTGCCGATTCCAAGTGTGGCACCGTTTTTGGCAATGACGACAGCATTGGATTTGGCAGAGTGAGCCACCTGCATGGCAAAGCCGAGATCAGCCACGTGCTGCTCCGTTGGCTGAACTTCTGTAACCGTACGAAACGTTGCCTGATCAATAGACTTGTCATCGTATTCCTGAACCAGCAGCCCACCCCGGATGGAGCGGAGTTCCTGTGCCGGCGGGACGGTTGACAGATTCCCGGTCAGTAAACGAACACCTGGACGCGCTTTGAGAGCCGTCATGGCTTCGGGCATGATAGCGGGGGCCAGAATCACCTCGACGAATTGCCTGGAAATCAGTGCCGCGGTATCTGTATCAAGCGGGCGATTGACGGCGATGACTCCGCCAAATGCAGAGAGAGGGTCGCAGTCCCAGGCGCTCGCAAAGGCTTCGGCAAGTTTTCCGGATGTTGCAACGCCGCAGGGTGAGCCATGTTTGACGATCACGCAGGCAGCCGTGGATTTGGCATCAAATGCCGCAGCCAGGGTGCCGGCTGCATCCGCATCAAGCAGATTGTTGTAGCCAAGCGGTTTGCCGCAGTGCTGATGGGCATTGGCCAGACCCGCAACCGGGTCTGTTGAAAACACCATCGCTGTCTGATGCGGATTTTCGCCATAGGCAAGACATTTTCCATTCCGGCCAGTGAGTGCGAAGTGCTCATGATCAGGATTGCCATCAAACGGCTGCAACCACGCAGCGATCTGTGAATCATAAGCGGATGTCCGGGCGAAAGCACGCACGGCACACTGGCGACGATAGCCAGGGCTAGTTGCGCACGCATCACCAAGTTCGGCGAGCAGTGCCGGGTACTCTTTGGGAGATGTCACGACGGTGACAGAATCATGATTTTTGGCAGCTGCCCGAACGAGGGCCGGGCCACCAATATCAATGAACTCGACCGGACCGGTGTCATGGGCGGTGATTGGGTGACTTGGGAATGGATAAAAATTTACCACAAGCAGATTGATGGGAACCAACCCCAATGCCGCAAGCTCGGCAAGGTCATCAGCGCAGTCCGGCTGCGCAAGAATCGATGCATGCAGGGCCGGATGGAGAGATTTGACGCGTCCGCCAAGCAGTGCGGCAAAGCCCGTCAGCTCCGAAGTCTCCTGAACAGGAATTCCCCAGGACCGGATGGTTTTGGCCGTGCCACCGGTCGAGAGGATATCGACGGCGTTCTCAGCAAGATATTCGACGAGCGCACGCAGGCCGGTCTTGTCGGACACCGATACAAGTGCCCTCTGGACTGTTCGGGATTTTTGTTGGTCAGTTGCCATATCAGGGATGTCCTTGGAGATCACCCGGGGTATTCATGTGAGGCTTGGCGAAAAAGCTGTCGCCTGCCAAAGACACTGATTCCAACTGCGGTCAGGATGATCGCACCAAGGACAACTTCACGCACATAGCTGTCAATGCGCAGTTGAGTGAGACCGTTATCGAGCACACCAAGAACCACAACACCAGCCAATGTCGCAAGAACCCGTGCCTGGCCATCACGGGTAAGTGTCATGCCAAGAAAGACCGCAGCGATCGATGTCAGCATCAACCCGTCGCCCTGGGTTGGATTGGCCGAAGCCACACGGCTTGCATACATCAGTCCGGCAAGAGCCCCGCCAACTCCGGTGAATGCATAGGCTGACCAGCGCAGGGTCCTGACCGGAATGCCGGCAAAATGTGCCGCCTCCGCATTGGCACCAATTGCATACAGTCTCCTGCCATAGGTTGTCTGTTCGAGAATGACCCAGACAATCATAACGACAACGCCGGCAACGATTGCAAGATTGGGGAGATAAAATGTGGTCTGATCAGAGATGGAAATCGGGGCACCGCCTCTGGCAAATGCTCCAAAGGCATCGGGGATATCGCGTCCAAAAACTGTTCGACCGTCACTCACGACAAATGCCAGACCACTGAAGATGGTCAGCGTTGCCAGCGTTGCAACGAATGGCAGGACTCCAATCAGGCTGACAATGAAACCATTGAAGAGACCACCGGCCAGACCAACAAGCATTGCAGTCGCCAGAGCTGCAGGCACTGACCAGTCCTGAATAAAGAGTGAGGCAGCCACGACCCCTGACAGCGATGCCATTGATCCGACCGATAAATCGAAATCACCCACGACCATGACAACCGTCATCGTCGCTGCAACAACAACCAGCATACTGATCTGCTGACTGATATTGATCCAGTTCTGTACCGTCAGAAACGTGTCCGGCAGCGCAATTGAAAAAAAGACAGGAACGGCAATCATGCCGATGAGGCCACCATAACGGCGAAGCAGGGCGATCATGCTGCTGCTTCGCGATGATAAAACCGGGTGAGAAGGCCGGCTTCATTCATGTCTTTTGCAGCAACGATTTCCGCAAGGACACCATCCCGCATAATTCCGATGCGATCCGAGAGACCGAGAAGTTCCGGCAGGTCTGATGAGGCAATCATGACGGCCAGTCCATGGGCGCTCATTTGCCGTATCAGTTTGTACAATTCATGCCGGGCACCGATATCGACTCCCCGTGTTGGCTCATCAAGCAACAGCACCCGGGGCGTGCCGGCCAACGCTCTGGCAAAGAGGACTTTTTGCTGATTTCCACCCGAAAGTTCATCACAGGATTGTGTGATGGAAGTGCATTTCAATCGGACCTACGGCCGGCAGGTCCGATTG
>JAPOSK010000627.1 GCA_026709725.1 Paracoccaceae bacterium
CGTACGACCCATAATCTCGTCCTCCATGTCCCAGATCATTGAGAGGATCTCCTCACGAGTCTGGTTGTACCCCTGTTCCCGCTTGACCTCGCGGAGGTCGGCCCCGACCCCCATTTCGGCAAACGGCAGGGTGTATTCCTTGTGGATCCGTCCCGGGCGCGGGGCGAGCACCAGCAGTCTTTCGCCAAGCAGAAGCGCCTCCTCGACCGAGTGCGTGATCAGGACGATTGTCTTGCCCGTATCCTTCCAGAGTTTGAGGACCAACCCCTGCATTTTTTCCCGGGTCAGCGCATCAAGGGCACCAAGCGGCTCATCCATCAGGATGACATCCGGTTCATTGGCCAGGCAGCGGGCAAGCGCCACACGTTGCTTCATTCCACCGGACAGTTCGTAGATGGCCTTGTCCTTGAAATCCTGGAGGCCAACAATTTCCAGGAGGTGATCAACCCGGGTATCGATCTCGGCCTTGGCAACGCCGTTCATGCGTGGACCGAACGCTACATTCTCCCGGACATTGATCCATTCAAACAGGGCGCCCTGCTGGAACACCATGCCCCGTTCCTGCCCCGGACCTGTCACGGGCTGGTCGTTGAGGATCACCTGGCCCGCGGTCGGGGCCAGGAATCCGGCGATGATATTGAGGAATGTGGTCTTGCCACATCCCGAGGGGCCGAGCACACTCATGATCTGCCCGGCCTCAATTTTCAGATTCACATTCTCCAAGGCCTGCACGAAGGATCCATCCGGCAGGTCGAAGCGCATTGAGACGCTGTCGATCAGCAGTTCATGCATGACATCTCCCCGTCAACTGGTTCGTGCTCACCCGGGGCGGCTTACATGCCGGCCGCGCTGGCGAGCGGTCCTGTGTTGACCGCACCCGCATAGGTGTTCCGGGCGGCGTCAATGTTGCCCGCTTCAAGGAACACATCGGCAACACCCTTGAGGAAGGTCTGGACCGAACCATCAAACCACCGTTGAGACAGCTGCTCATCGACCGACGGGAAGACAAAGGTTGCCAGCGAGTCCGCTGCCGCTTCTTCACTCATCCCGGAGTCCTGGGCGATGACTGGCAGCATCTCGTCATGGGCATCTCCGCCATTCCAGGCTGCATTGGCATCAGCTGTGACCCTGAGGAATTTTGCCACCAACTCTTCATTCTCAGCAACAAACGCTGCTGGTGCCGATGTGACATCGAAGACCAGGATGCCAAGATCGACTTTCTCGGCGCCAGTCAGCAGGACATTGCCGTAGTCCAGCATGCGCCGCAGGCCACCACCCCAGCCACAGGCCATGTCAACATCTCCCTGGGCCAGGGCAACAGCACCCTCGGCGGGAGGCATGTCAACGATGTCGAGGGTGCCAGTGTCAACCCCGAAGTGATTCATCTGGCGCAGGAAACCGTAATGGGCGGCGGTGCCGAGCGGGACGGCCACCTTCTTGCCGGCCAGTTCACCAGCCGACTCCTTGTCGATTTCGTTGTCCGCATGCACGACACAGTTGTCGTTGTCGGAATAGGAGACAGCAACATCAAGGATCTGCAGATCCTGACCGGCTGATGTCGCAACAACAAAGGGCGGGACACCCTGACTGACGGCAATCTGCACATCACCCGAGGCCATTGCCGCAGACATCGCAGTTCCGGTATCAAAACTGACCCAGTTGACATCAACCCCCAGCGCCTCATCGTAATGTCCCATCTCTTTTGCGTACTGAAATGGCATCGGCCACTCAAGAAAATAGGCAACTGTGATTTCATCCATGGCCTTGACCGCCATCGCGGGCAAAAGAGCCGCACCAGCGACTACGCCAACAAAAATCCGCTTAAGATTCTCCATCCTTTCGGTTCCTCCCTCAACTAAGAAAAAATGAACATTCATAACCGGTCACTCGACCGACGATCAGTTCTGCCAGAAGGGTCCGCCCTCCCCAGATGTCGCCTCTAACACGATTGGTGACAAAATACAATCTGTATCCAGCATCCCCAATCAGCGACCGAATGGCCCGAATCCGCTCCAGGCCCATTTCTGCCGGATTCCTGCCCCGATTCGCCCAATGCGCCGACGCGTGGGGATTTTCACACAAGTCAGGGGTGGTGGCAAAACAACGGGCACCCAATTCCGTTTCTGTGGAGCCATATTGCCCCAAGGGACGGCATCCACATGCACCAACCTGTTTTCCGGGCAGATTTCAGGGCCCCACTTCCAGTCTGAGGTGCAAGTATCCGGGAGTGTCAATGGTAAAAACGGAAGTGACGCGTTATGTCACAAGGTTTCGATTTCCTGCTGGTTCTAGATCCTCAATACATCACCACTGCGGTCAATCCGCAAAACAGGGGAAGGGTCTAACTGCTATTGTTGCTGTCTTTGGCTACATCAACAATTCCCTCGACATAGGACTGTCTTTCAGAAAGCCTTTGCATTTCACTACGAAATTCGGCCATTGCAGTTTCAAAGCTCCGGCGGTCGCGCTCGGCTTGCTCCAGAAACGTTTGAATATTTCGTGCTGATCGATCCAGGGATTCTGCCGCAAATTTTAAAAACGCCTGTCGATCCTGCGCCGATTGATTCAGAAACGCCTGTCGATCCTGCGCCGATTGATCTAGAGACGCCTGTCGATCCTGCGCTGCAATTTGATCCACTGTATCAATACGGCTGTGGATGCCGTTTCCATTTATGAAAACTGTCCCGGCAAGTGCAAGTATGGAAATACAGATCAGAATGGTTTTGGACCAATCCATGACGCACCTTAATCATCTGTGAATACAATTTTGCTAATTGTGGAATCGCATAGCATATTCGGTGGCACCGTCAAGGATTTTCCCCAATCAGCGAGCGGGATCTCCGAATCTGCCGAAAGGGCCCACTTTCCATCGCGGTAGGAAACCGGTTTTCCCCAGTTTTCCAGCACAGATTCCGGTGCGCGCAAAGGCGCCGGAACCCTCAATCAGGTTCTGGCAACAGGTCGCTGGCCCGGCCACGGGCTTTCAGGGACAGTCCGGGCAGGGGTGTGATCCCCGTATGGCTGACTCGGAAATCTGCATGTCCCTGATAACAGGTGATCCGCCAAAATCGCATTCACCCCCGATCAGCGATCCGGCGATGCATCGGCCCCGTTTCCCGAATGTTTCGCAGCAGCACCGATCCATGCCGCCTCCCGGGCCCAAGCCAAAAGGCTCCGCCTGGCACGGGCGGCCTGATTCGGCCGAATCAGGCCAAGAACCGGGGCGCGTCGGGAGATGTCACAAAAGGTCAGCCATGGGAGAATCACTCCC
>JAPOSK010000219.1 GCA_026709725.1 Paracoccaceae bacterium
GCTTCAATCAGCATATCTGGAAGTCTCTCGAACGAAGGATGCGGCAGTGGGCGTGTCAGCGCGGTGTACTCTACGCGGTCACCGGGCCGCTCTACGAGCGGACGCCGGTCGAAAGGATCGCGTATGACGAGGACGGAGACGGGAAGGAAGACAATGGCATCATGGTGGACGTGCCGACCCATTTCTTCAAGTTCGCTTACGATCCGCACTGCGCGAAGGCGATCGCCTTCATCCTTCCAAATCAAAAATTGAAGACCCGGGATATGCCCCTATATCTCACCACCATCGACGATATCGAAGCTCGGAGCCGTCTGGATTTTCTGATGGGGATATGGGACGGCACCGAGAAGGCCGTGGAGGCTCACGTGCAAGTAGCCCTTTGGCGGAAGCCGGAAGACGAGGTATGCAGGAAACTCCAGTAACGGGAGAGCCGCCGTGGCGGACGAGCAGGACCAGAAAGCGAAGCTTGAGATAGAGAAGAAGCGCAGCGCGGTGCGCCGCTGGGTGACCTACGGTGCGATCGGCGCGTATCTCATTCTCGCTGCCGTCGTGGTTGTCTGGCTCATGTGGGCAGGGCGGTACGACCTGGCAATCGGCGTTCTCGGTGGCGTCGGCGGGTTGGCTGGCTCGATCTCGGGATTCTGGTTTGGCTCGAGGCGATCGGACATCTCGACGGCCGGGACCGACACGCCCACGTAAACCCCTTGAGTGGATCCGAGTCTGATATGTCTTAAAGAGTAATGAGCCGGAAATGGACTGGCTGCGTATCGTCCCGGTCAGCCCGTAGCCAACATTTTGCAGACACCACCTTTGCCTGGGAGACCAGCGATGCAGCTCGACATGCACTACTACGCGACCTACGCAATGGCACGCGCCGCAGGCATCGAGCCGGACGACGCCCGGATCATTGCGACGTCTGCCCAATTCGTCGACGACAATGTCGCCCGAAGCCATGTGACCTTCGGTGACGGATCGCGTATCGACCAAGAGGCCACAGCCCATCATCCGATTGATCTGTCGAACCGGGACGACCGGGATCAACGGCGGGTCTGGGTTCCATTCCACTTCATTCCAGGCAATGAGGGAGATACCTACACGGAACGACTCAAATGCCGCATGGACAGCCGGATCGTCCAGGAATTGCGGGACCACCATCTGACGTACGCAGACCGCGGATTCGCTTTGCACCTGCTTGGGATCACGGCGCACGTGTATGCGGATACCTTCTCCCATTATGGCTTCTCGGGAGTCAGCTCGCGCGGGGACAAGGTCGACAATTCCAGCTTTCGCTTTCACGAAGAGGTCGAGGAAGCCGACGACGCGACGGCGCCATTGTCGCCGCAGATGCGGAATTACGTGACCGAGAAGGCCGATCGGTTCTTCAGGGATCGCGGCGACCACGGTGGATTGCTCATCAATGTCAAGAGCTGGTTCGCGGAGGAATTGTCCGGCGCTCTGGGGCATGGATCGGTGGCGACTCTTCCGGACATGCCGTATCTGGTCTGGAGCTTCGACTACGAGCGACCCGATGCGGTTGCCGGTGGTCGCAGCATCCGCAACAACCCTGCCACATATCTGGAGGGTTGTGGCGCCCTGCATGACATGTTCAGGCGGTTCGCTGCGATGAGAGCGGATGGTCGCGCCAGCGGTGACGGTCGCGACTTCGATGCCATCGCACACCGGGTTCAGGATGTTCTGCTGGTCCAGGCCGACAAGGCCGGCCGCATCGCGGCTTGGCAAGAGGCGGCACGCTCTGGAGAAGTTTTCGGCTCGGGCGATGAAGAAATTCCGGAATATGACGGCCATGCCTGGAACGTTCAGTGGGAAGACCTTGACGGCAGGGAGGACAATGAAGGGGCGATGGATCTGCCAGTCTGGCAATTCTACCGGGCAACTGCCATGCATCGCACCTATGTGCTTCGTGATCTTCTTCCGAAATACGGGCTGATCGTGGACTGAGATTCCGTCGAACTGGTTCCGGAAACACGGCGGCCGTTGTCATCAACAAGCCGGCGAACAACAACTCGTCGCCGGTCCTCTCTTCCCCGACAGTGAACGGGGCAACACTGACGATCACCTTCAACCGGGGGCGGCCGCACGTCGACGCGGAGTCGACGCCGGGCGTGTCGATCTCCTGCGACGAGGCCCTGGTGCTGGTCGACTGTGGCACTGGAGAGTTTGAAGGAAAGTATCGATCTGGAGCACCTCGCGACTTTCGGCATGGAGGAGTTGGGAGAACTCAGAACGGAGTTGGAACGCCTGAACAGCCTTGCTCAACTCGGAATTGCCGTTGAAATAGTGGGACATGAGCTTCAGTCCTGCGATGACATCATCGGTGCGGGCATCCGGAGGCTTCCGGAAGGCATTCGTCAGAGTGATGCCGTCAAGGACATCGAATTGGGTTATGAGGGGCTTACCGATCAGCTGCGGTTCCTGCCGTTGCGACTGGCAGGACAAAAAATACAACGCTGGATTACGGAAGATGAAATTTATGGCGGTAGCCGCACAGACCTGCCCGATATGGACCAGCTGGCGTGCCATCAAAGGCTGGATGGATTCAAGGATGTGTACGGCCGCATGGCATGGGACAAACCGGCACCGACCATAACGGGCGGCTGCATCAATCCTTCCAGGGGGAGGTACATTCATCCCACTGAAGATCGCGCGATTACATTAAGCGAAGCAGCATCGCTTCAGGGTTTTCCGAAGTCCTACAAATTTGATCTGTCCGGTGGTCGATATCCTGCGGCCCAATTGATCGGCAATGCCTTTCCTCCGAAATTTGCGGAACACCATGCCCGCGCAATCTATACGCACCTGGAAGCTCTGTCAGAGGCGGGCAATTGATCGGGTTTGTGCCGTTGGAACAGTGATCGGGCCGCCTTTTCGCATGCTGGCCGTCTTGAAGAAACGCCTCAACACGCCGAAAAGGCTTGTCCCTTTGTCCCAGGTTCCACAACATGTTGTGGTGCCCCACCCGCGCGGCCGGATCCCCGGACCCGTTGCGGAGACCGCGCCGGTGCCGTCGCAAGGCGGCCCATCCGGCCCTGTGTCAGCATCGGAGGTACCATCGGGGCCCACGCCGTGTCCGTCACATCGTTGTGCCGATCGTCATGCGGACGACCATGCTGCGCCCGGGTGGCCTCGGTCCAGGCCATGCTATCCTCCACCGTCGGTATTCAAACGCCCGACAGGGTGCCGCAGCTTGAGGCCATCCGTGGCTCCAGGAACAGACACTCAGCAATCAGGAAGCCGGCATATCCATGAAA
>JAPOSK010000271.1 GCA_026709725.1 Paracoccaceae bacterium
AGCAGGTGGCTGTTAACCACCCTGTCGGGGGTTCGAATCCCTCCTCCGGAGCCAATTTCCAGAAAGGCCGCTGGAGACATCTCCCTCGGCCTTTTTCTGTGCGTTGTCAGATTCCGTCTTCTGGGTCAACTCGTTCGGGCTTGTGGCCGCGGGGTAGAAGGTTTGCGCCAGCCTTGGCCAGCTTGCAGCCCATGATGCAGTATCGCCTTGTCTGGCGTCCGCGCCTTCCGCTCGTACCGAACCATGCTGTCTCTGCGTGCCGGTTACCTTCAGTATTCTCACACCGTCTGGATCTCCGGTGCTGGCCAGCGAAATGGCACGCCGGGCCATACAGGCCTTCTTGTAGTCGGTCCGCTTTCTGCTCCGCCGCGCCTGATGTCCCGGCACGGTCATCAGCAGGTGGCAGGTCGGACCGCGCGCAACGATCACCTCATTCAGCGCTGTGAGCGAGAACAGTAACGGCGGGCCGGCTTGCCAGCGCCCTTGGGGAACGGATCCCCGAAGAGGCAAGAAGACCCCGAATCATGTTATAAGACCTCTGCATAATTGGCTGGCATGATTTTGTCTGGCTGCCGAGTGTGGTCTTGTTTTGTCATGTTTTGTCATGTTTTGAGGGGGTGTGTCCTGATGGATCTGTTTTTGCGGGAAGCGTCAGCCCGGATCGGGTCTGACGATGTTCCGAGCCGGATTGACGGTCTAATGGACCGGGGGTCGTTTTTGCCGATCCTGCGGCGTGGCTTGGGGCGTTCGGGTCTGGGGCCTCAGGGCTACGATCCTGTGTTTCTGTTGAAGGGCCTGCCCACCCGGGCCGAAAGCCCTGCGTTCGGGCCCCCGATCGATGGGGCAAGGGCGCGGCGCGTGCCGCCCTGCGCAGCAGGATGCGGGATGGCATCATGCGAAAGGCGGCCCGCGGTCGCCCGCTGCGGGCCCCGGAGAAACGCTTCGACAGACTGATCGCGAAACGCCGGTTCCGGATCGAGCAATGCTTCGGCATGATGAAGCGTCTCTTCGGGCTGGCCGGGATCCATGCCCAACGGGCAATCGCGGCCATTGGGCAGAACCTCCTCGAGGCCGCCAACAGGATCTCCCGCAACCCGCAAACGCCGGCCATCGCATGAACCTCGTCGACAGAACGGTTGTGCCCGTGCAAAAGGCAGCGGGACAAGACCCAAGCCCAAGCCCAAGTCCGGAACGCCACCGGAAAATCGAGCCATCGTGCAGAGGTCTCGATCGACGAATCGGTTTTGCGGTTCCAGCCCCTGACACGGGATCGGAAACCGAATAAAGACAGGGGTCGTTTTTCCGACCCTTTCCTTGTTTTTTCAGGACTCCCGTCCCGGTCAGGCGGCGCAGGCTGTCGAGAACCGTTTTTCGACCGATCCGGGTTTTTTTTGAAGCACATCGTCCGTCGTCGGTTTTCGACACAAGGGCCGGAGGCTCCTCTACGAGAAAGGAGACCGGCGCGATCCAAGCCTGCCAACATGGACCTGCCCGGATATCGGCTTCATCCCTTGAAAGGCAGTCTGGCGGGATTCCGGTCGATCGACGTCTCGCGCAACTGGCGCATCATCTTCCGCTTCAGCGGCGTACACGCCTGCGACTTGGATCCGATCGACTATCGTCAGGAGGACAAAGACATGGCAATGAAGACCCCACTCCATCCGGGATTGTCGGTGCGTCACGATCGTTAGGCCTCAGCGTTACCGAGGCGGCTAGGAAACCGGGCGTCGTGTCGGACATCGTCAACGGCCATTGCGGCATCTCGCCGGAGATGGCGATCCGTCCGGACAAGGCTTTCGGTGGCGGCGCGGAAACCTGGTGCCGGCTCCAGGCCGCCTGCGATCTCGCCCGGGCCATAGAACATGCTGCCGCGATCACGGTGAAGCGGAGCCGACACGAGGTATGATGCGAGCCAGTCGACGCGACGTCAAGAGTGATGTGCCAGCGAGACCGGGGCGCTGCTTCCCTGTGATTTGTTTTGATGGATGAAGACCGCGCAGAGAATGCGGTCTGTCGAGATTCTGTCGTGGAATGTTCCATGGGCTGTTCCTCCGGGAATCGTCGTTCGACAGCCTTGGCGGTCCTGATCTGTTTTCGCGCGGCCCGGTCCCTGTCGCGGAAGCCGGTGATCAGAGCGTCGAGATCGTGGTGCCGGGAGGCGACAGACTTGGGGCAGAGGGTCTCCCGGCAGTGGCGCGCGGCGCTCCCGGCCTTGCGGACCCTGTTGAGGATGTTGCGCCTCTTGTGCGTCCGGCATCTCCTTCACTACCTCAAACGCCTGTCGTGGCTCTCAATCGTTACAGCTTTCAGTGGCATCGGGGTGCTCCTGATCGTGGATGTTGCTTCACCACACGAAGGACCCCACCCCCCTGACATGGCGTAATTCCGGGGTTCACTCCCCGGGCCTATGATGCGGGGTCGTGGGCGCCGCGCCCCGTCAGGCCAAGCAAGGAGAGTGACCATGAGCGAGTATGTTGGCTTTGATGTTTCGAAGGAAGAGACAGCATTTTGCGTGAAGGACGGTGCGGGAGAGATTTTGGCGCAAGGCAAGGCCGAGACCGACCCTCGGGCGTTGTTCGAGGTGTTGAAGGAGCATTGCCTGTGTCCAGATCGGATTGTTCTGGAGACCGGGACGCTGTCGGGTGCGGCGCGATGCTGCGCAGTCTATTGTACGAGGCCGCCAACAATGCGTTCTCTGACCCCGAGAGGCCGAAGCCAAAGGGCGCCATCATGAAGCAAGCCGGCCAGAGCGCCGGCAAAGACTTCGCAGACAACCCTGTACCCGGCGACGGCAAGCCCGGAGGAGTTGACCCGAACGCCGGAATTAGACAACACATCAATCCTTACGTCACCCCGGTTCGGCTTGGCCTGTCGAGAATATTCTGAATTGTCCGGTTCAGGTAACATGCCAATTGTCCGCTTTGATCGATGGCGCCGCAACTCCGCTCGGAGGGAGCCGTGAGCGACCGGAGAGGGGAGCTGCTGCGTTCGCAGGTCACGCGGCTTTTCTGGTGGGTTTGCTCCTTGTCGAAGGGTGATCCGTCGGCCGTGTCGCGGCCCGTGAAAGATCACGCATTCGCCATTCGGGTCTTCGTGGACCCTGATCCTTGCCTTGACGATGTGATGGTGCTGCCGGTATTGGGCGCCCGGCCCGGAGAGTGTCGCGCATCGGCCGATCTCCAAAGGCGCGGCGCAGGTTTGCATTGTTGCCCGGTTTCTTCCCGGCGTGGGCATGCCGGGTCTTGTCTAACGGGTGGGTG
>JAPOSK010000281.1 GCA_026709725.1 Paracoccaceae bacterium
TCAATAAATCAACCGCTTACCAGCGCCATGTCAGCGCCATGCCAGACTTGCACCCTCCGATTGTCCATCTCCATCGACTCAAGACCGGCGAAGAAGCTCGAATCCATGTTGAGCGTCAACTTCCTCTCCCGATCATTCTCCAAATCGTTGTCCCATGAGAACAGGTCTTCGGTGAAGGCGTTGAAATACAGCGTGTCGCTCTGCGCGGTTTCACCATCCAAGCCTACGCGTTTGCCGAGTTCCTTGAAGGAGGTGGACAGCCGGGTCTTGCCTGTGCCGTTATGGGCATACAGCAGGATGCGCTGCTTATCCTCCAGTTCCTTCCGCAGGTGGGCGGCCAGAGCGCCGTGGTCCGTGAATGCGATTGCATCGCTCATGGGTCACTGCCCATCCAGTGACGGGAAAAGCTGCTGCATCAGTCCCTGCTTGTGCTGCCGCAGGGCTTCGAGCTTCCGGTCCTCTGCCGCGATCAGGTCGTCCAGTGAACCAAGGCAGTCGGCTATCTTCCTCTGTTCGGCTGGCGATGGTGGTATAGGAATCGGAATTGCTTTGAGTTTTCCTAGAGTTAGCTTCGGTGGTGCGGCCCCAGTCACATAGCAACCCAGGTCAGAGCGAACCAGGTATGCTTGTAGAAGTAAGTCGATCAAGCCAATTGATCGCAAAACATGGGCGTGATTGTTAACCCAATATTTCCCTTCGGCAATGAATGCAGTTTCCTCAAATGGACCCCATTTTGCACCGTCTTCACCCACTAATATCAGTCGTTCATCAAATATAAAGTCTTTAACATAATCCACGATTCCACTAGCGCCATAATACGGATATGGTCCAGTCGTACGATCTTTCATCGTAATAGGAATTCTTCGCTTGTTTAAAACCTCACAGATACTATCAAGAGGTGAGATCGACCAAGCTGGACCATCTCGAAACTCCGGAAACCGCCACCGAGGCAAAGTTTCACCAGGCTGCGGAAAGAGCTTCTGCATCAGCCCTAGCTTGTGCTGCCGCAGGGCATCGAGCTTCCGGTCGACCGCCGCGATCAGGTCGTCCAGTGAGCCAAGGCAGTCGGCGATCTTTTGCTGTTCCGATTTCAGCGGCATTGCTACCTTGATAGAAGCAAGAGCGGAGGGATTGATCGCAGGATAATTAGAGCCCGTGCAACGAGCCAAGACACTGCTCATAAACGAGTCCGTGTAAAGTAGCTGATATAGAAACTCCGGACTCTCGTGTGCTCGAAGCTGTGCGTAACCTGTGGAAGCCACATACTTGCTCTCGTTCTCATCATTAATGGCGAAGAACAGGTTATTACGTTGATAGGGTCGGACAGTTTGGAAGATAATGTCCTTGCAGCGCAGGAGTCTCTGAGCACGGCTCGGTGCTGCGTCTCTAGTAATCTCCTTACGTTCGACAAGTATACCGCTTTTGACAGACTCGAGGTCGATATAAATGAACAACTCTGGCAACCCTGGCAACTCGTCGTTTGGTGGGTTTACCTCACCGACAGATGACAGTTTTCGCAACTCCCATTCGGTCCCATCTCGAAACTCCGGAAACCGCAGCTTCGGCACCAAGGGGGAAGAGGCGGCAGCCATCAGCGCGCGCGTCCTTGCTCATAGGCATTGAGCCCGGCGATGTCCCGGCCGTGGGCCCGCTTGTTCAGCAGCGGTGCGAGATCGGCCATGAGGGCGAGTTCCCGCTCGCGGCGTTCGCGCCAACCGAGGCCGAGTGGCTCCATAAGGTCGGTAAGCTGCTCGCCGTCGAAGATCATGCGCTGGAGGATGGTGTCGACGAAGGTGGAGAGCGATTCGACCGTCAAACCGTGGCTCCGGGCGAGGCTTTCGATCTCCCTGGCCTGCTTCCGGGCCTTGAACTGTTTGTAGCCTTCGCGGACCGCCGCCTCGTCGAGACCCTCACCCTCCTTGAGTGAGCGGACATATTCGGTGATGTCGTCCCGCTCGTCCATAAACTTGGCGTCGGACTGGATCAGGCCGATGAGCTGCTCGCGGCTGATCGTCAGCTTCTTCGGGTCCTGACCCGAGTAGTCGGCGATCAGCTTCATGATGTAGTCGTAGTCGATGACGGCGGAGGCGAAGAGGACGAACTCGAAATCCAGCTGGTCAACATCGGTAGGACTCGTCCCGCCGCCGGGCGGGCGCTGTTGCTCTTTCAGGCGCCGGGCGGTTTCGAGGTAGGCGCCACGGAAAGCGCGGAGATCGTCCTTGGGAAGAACCTGCTCGATGCGCTCCCGCTGCGCGTCGGTGAGGTCGGTATATTGGTCGAGCTCGATCCGCAGGCGCTGAACCTCCTTGAAGCGCTTGATGAACTGGACACGGGCGTCGTCGCCCTTGAGATTGTTCACCCGGTCCGGCCTGGCTTCGAGGCCCTGCGACTGCATGAACGCGCCGAGGTCGGCAACGGCCTGCTCGAAATTACCGATGACGACGGGAGCCTTGTCGACCAGCCAGATTTCGCGGGCCCGGTCGGCATGCACACCGGAGAAAAGAGCGATGGCCTCGTCAACTCTTGTCTGCTGCTGGCGGAAGTCGAGGATATGGCCATAGGGCTTGGACGCATTGAGGACGCGGTTGGTGCGCGAGAAGGCCTGGATCAGGCCATGGTGCCTGAGGTTCTTGTCGACATAGAGCGTGTTGAGGAATTGGCTGTCGAAGCCCGTGAGGAGCATGTCGACGACGATCGTGACGTCGATCTTCTGCTCGCGGGGTAGTTCGTCATTGGGGAACTTCTGGTCCTTGATGCGCTGCTGGACGTCCTGGTAGTAGAGGTCGAAATTGTTGATGTCGTGATTGGTGCCATACCGCCGGTTGTAGTCGGCGATGATGGCCTTGAGCGCGTTCTTCTTGCCCTCGGGGTCGTGCCGGTTGTCCTCCCTCTCCTGGGGAAGGTCATCCTGGATCTGCCGGATGTCCGGGTTGCCTTCCGCGGGCGGTGAGAAGACGGCAGCGATCTTGAGAGGCGTGAACTCGGAGTCGGCAGCCTGACGCTCGGCCTGAAGCTTTTTGAGGACCTCGTAATACTCGATGGCGTCGTTGATCGAAGCGGTGGCCAGCAAGGCGTTGAAGCGCCGGCCACCGGTTGCCGCCTCATGCTTGTCGAGGATGGCCTGCACGACCGCCTGCTTGGCAAGAGCATCGCCGGGCTTGTGGGCCGTTGCGTCCGCAGGCTTGAAGTAATCGACGTGGAAGCGCAGGACATTCCGGTCCTCGATCGCGTGGGTGATGGTGTAATCGTG
>JAPOSK010000357.1 GCA_026709725.1 Paracoccaceae bacterium
GGACCTGGTGCCGGGCCGTTGCCTTGCCTTTGGCGGCAGTCGCCGCCGCGGCATTGCCGACGACACCATGGGGATTGAGATCGGAGGCGACCCATGCGACACTGACGGGGCCGGTGGGCGGGATTGATGCGGTCTCGGCGGTGGAACGAAAGTTTTGTGCCTTGTCCATCTTGACGAGATCCGGGCGGAAATGCAGCATGAGCGATGTTTCAATGTCACCACCATGGATCCCGTAGGCGTGTTCTTCGGGGGGATACAGATCGGTCGGGTGACCAAAACTGTTCCAGTGCGATTTGACCACATACATACCATGGCGTACGCGAAGGTCGCGGGCCACAATTGAAATCGGATCAACATTGCCGCCATGTGAATTGACAATCACAAGTTTCCGGATGTTGCTGCGGGCAAGGGAGTCACCAATATCTGTCCACACCCGTAATGCCGTTTCAGTCTGCAATGTGATCGTGCCTCTGGACCAGAGATGCTCGTTGGATTTGCCGATGGCCTGAATCGGGACAATCCGAATATCAAGATCGTTCGGGCACATCTCCTCAAGAAGATTCAGCATTCCCAGATTGATGTAAGTATCGGTACCCGTTGGCAGATGCGGCCCGTGCTGCTCAATTGCTCCAATGGGCAGGATCGCAATCGTCTTCCCTGGATCAAGGGTTTGAAACTCGGGCGCGGTACAGTCTTCCCAGTGTCGGTGCATTGATCTCTCCGGTCATGGTCTTCAACAAGAAACAGTTGGTATCAGGGCAGGATTAACATGGAACCATGGCAAGTGTGCCCATCGGGTATCACGCAATCGGTCTGGAGCCATTGAAGACGGCAATTCATCAGCGTTGCTTCAGTTGCCCGGTGACTCGATTGTCAAATCAACAGCCGAATACCAGTTTGCAATGGATCGAATCTCGTCATCTGTGAGCATGGCTGCGATGTCTGACATGACTGCATTAACCCGCTTGCCGGATTTGTAGGCCTTGAGTTGGGTAGCAATATAGACGCTGGCTTCACCGGCAATATGGGGTGCATTCCTGATGGTCGCAATTCCATCCGCCCCGTGGCATGCTGTGCACTGCTCGGGGGCCTCGGGTGCGGGTCTGGTCATTCGGGTGCTGACACGATGTGAAGCGTACCATGCCGCAACATCGGCAATTGCCTGATTGTCAAGACGCCGTGCAACCAGTGACATCGCCGCATGACGGCGGGTTCCATCTCTGTAGGCAATCATTTGGTTTGCGATATAGGCTGCATCCTCACCGCCGATATGCGGCGCGTTCGCGACCCTGGCATAGCCATCAGGACCGTGACAGGCACGACAGGCGCTGGCGATTGCGCGCCCCTCGACCGGATCGCCTGCCGGAAGTTCTTCAGCAAGCACCGTGGCAGTGAAAACAAGCCCGCCAATCATTGCAATCCAGTGCATTTTTGTTTTCAGGCGTACCGTCATTCTTCGTAGCTGATGCGGTAGAGCGCACCGGCGAAATCATCCGAGATGAGGATGGACCCATCATGGAGCTGGGCGACATCCATCGGTCTGCCAAGATAGTCGCCATTTTCATCAAGCCAGCCTTCGGCAAAGGGTTCCATTCTGGCGTTGCCCTCCTCATTGATAAAGGTCACCATGACCCGCGCCCCCACCGGTTCCGTGCGATCCCAGGAGCCATGCTGTGCAGAGAAGATCGCATGCCTGTACCTGGCAGGAAACATATCGCCTGTATAGAAAATCATGCCCAGATCGGCCGCATGGGCAATGGTTTCGACCACCGGGAAAACAAGATCATCCGGTGGGACTTCAGACGCATATTCACGGGTTCGTGTACGGCCGCCACCATACCAGGGGAAGCCAAAATTCTGACCGGCTTCGGTTTGCCGATTCAGCTCGCCCGGCGGGATGTCATCTCCCATGCCGTCCACCTGGTTATCGGTAAACCAGAGCTCACCTGTCTCGGGATGAAAGTCATGTCCAACCGAATTGCGGATTCCGTACGTGTAGACCTCGCGTCCCGTGCCATCGCGGTTGATACGGATCATGCCGCCGATACCGAATTCATCATAGAGTTCCCCTTTCCCGGGTGGATGGACATTGTAGGGCTGTCCAAGAGAGATGTAGAGTTTATCATCCGGACCAACCCGACAGACCCGTGCAGAATGATTGAAGCTCTCTTCTGCCGCCGGGATGAGATCACCCTGGGCAATCAGGTTAAATGCTGCAATATCGGGGGCTTCATGGAAGGCCTCGGCATCCGGAAAGAGCAGAACCCGGTTTTGTTCGGCAATGTAAAGGGACCCGTCCCCGGCAAAGCAGGGCCCGTTGGGAATGGCAAAGGTCACTGCCGGTGCAAAATCCCTGACATTCTCGGCCACCCCATCCCCATCCAGATCCGTCACAGCCCAGACCTTGCCCCTGCGCGTCCCCACAATCGTCACATTGCCCGCCGGCCCTACAGCCATGGACCGGGCATTGGGACCGATCGCATAGAGCTCAATCCTGAAACCGTCCGGCAAAACAACCTTTTCAGACAGGATCTGCCGAATATCGTCCGCAGAGTTGCCAATCTGTTCAACAAGGGTAAATTCCGTGACACCCGCCGTCCCGGGAAGCAGAAGTTCTTCGAGAGCGTCAGGGACATCCATGCCATGCATTGTGCCGCCGAGCATGACAGCGGTCATGAATGCAGCAGTCAGTCGCTTCATCTGACACCCACTTTTTGACCAGGACATTCGCATGATGGTTTCCGACTCTCCAGAATCATACAGATTTCGCAAACATTCAACACCATGATCACGCAGCAGACCCTTCCCTGTCGGCTTCAGGTCCGAGATGCTGCGTTTGGGGGACAGCCGGAGCGGGAGCAGAACCCGTGGTGAGAGACGAATCCCAAGGTGTTTCCATTGGGAGATTATACACAGGAGTTGACAGGTCTCAAAATACCCAATGATGTCCAATGGCCTGAACTATCAATGGAATATCTGGCAAAATTTACCATAGGATTCTGATTCTTTTGAATTAATCTAAATTCAGTTAACTGGTCGACATGGCCCCCCTCAAAGCGTGTCACTCCCGCACACCGCCAAAGGCCGCCGCCAGATCGGGATGCTCCAGGACGCCCGCCGCGCCCTCATGGGCGACTCCAACAAAGATGCCGGTCACGACGCCCGGATCATCGTCGGTCGCAAAGGCCGTGTCAAAGCCGGACCGCGTACCGTCCTCCCAGAGTGTCAGCGTGTAGGCGAGA
>JAPOSK010000497.1 GCA_026709725.1 Paracoccaceae bacterium
CCGCGCCTGCGGGCGGCCCGGCATCAGGACGGAATCATGGGGGTGAGCAGTTACGCTGGAATAACTGTTCCGCGATTTTCAAATGTGGCAGCGATTGAGCGACCCAGCTGGGTTTGATCAAAGTCGAATGACTGGCTCAGTAGCCAAATGTCATAATAGTCCTTTGTCCGTGAATTGCTGAGGCCGAGACTTACCATGGCCTCAAACTTTTCAGCGATCACTGTCTCGCGCGCATACCCGCGTAACGGAGCGGTTGGCATATCCAGCAATCCTGGAAGATCGAGCATTTTCGGCTTCGGTTCCGTGATGTCTCCGAATCCAATATCGATTCGGACCTGAATCCTCGCACCGTCAATATCGGCGGTTGTCTTGATACGCAGTCCGCCATGGACCCCATCCTCGCGTATACGGCTGACCTGGGCACCGTTTGCGTCAAAACAGACGCCGTCGTCAACTTCCTGTGCAAAAATGTCCTGGAACACGGCAAGGACAGTTTTGGGGTCAGTATCACCGTAACCCAACATATCCACATCACGGCTTCCACGAAACAGGACACCAAGCCAACTCATCAGGAGCATTGCGCCCTTGAGAACAAAGCGGTGAGCATGCTCTGATTGCGACAGGCGATAGAGAAAACGTTCATTGGCATATCGGATCAATATGAGTTCGTAGTTTTGTCCGTTTTCCCTACTGATTTTGAGCAGTCTGGTGCGCACCGATGCTCCTGTATCCATGATTTCTCTAACCATTTGCAGTGAGGGCTTCCAGATAGGGACGCATGATTGTCGAAACTCCGCCTCTCGCCGCTGCATTTTCAATCTCAGCGGGTGTGGCCCTGCGATGCCGCAGGGTTTCCTGCAAACCTTCCAGGGCCACGGTTTGACCGACGACCCGACGGTGTCGGAAACAGTCTGCAATTGTCTTGGCAACCCCGAAAACCTTTACCGCCACCCCTTCGATCATGAATGTTTCAACATCGTCTTTCAGCAGTTCGTCCGTGAAGCGGACAACCCGCAATGGCACAATATCCTCAGTAGGCGACCAGTCATTCCTGCCGATTGCAAGCCAGATCGCCCGTGGAACCTGATCTGTCAGATCATGAAACATCAGGGCCGAAGTAAGACAGATCACGCCCCTGGGGGTGCGCTTCGCAATTTCTGCAAGACTGTGATTGGCATCCAGCGGCGCATCATGCAGTTGATAGAGACCACGCCCCAGATGGAGCACATCACCATTCTCGCGCATTCTGCTGATTGTTGCTGCCGTGATGCCTGCCGCCCTGAATTCACGCAGCCGGATAATGCTGCCATCCCGAAGCATTTCAAGAGCGCATTCGCGTTGTGTCCTGTTGCTTTTCATTTGCCTAGAACCTTCAGTTTCATAAGAGTATTTTATGGCTATCTCCTTTTTGGGATCAGTTCGATTTCCAACTCTGAATATTGATACAGAACCACAGATTTCAGTGTTTATCTTGTAAGGTTTTGTATCATTCTTTTCCCGATGATCAAATGACTTATTGATACAGAACCACAGATTTCAGTGTTTATCTTGTAAGGTTTTGTATCATTACGGTGTCCGGGGAAATCTGGTCGCATGCCTCATGGTCTTGCCGGGCAGACCGGTGCATCGACCGGAGGCCGGAGTTTCACCTGTGATGAACAAGGTTCGACGAAATCGCAGATGGTCAGTGGGGGCAGACCGGATGATGTCTCCGGGGTCAGGAGGTTGAGAACGCGGCCTGCCCCAATCAGGGAACCGCGAGCAGGACATGGAGCGGGGGTTGTTTCAGCGGCCTTCAAAATTCGGTTGGCGTTTCTGGATGAAGGCCAGGATACCTTCCTTGAAATCCCGACTCTTGCCCGCCTCCCCCTGAAGACGCGCTTCAATTTCGAGCTGTTCCCTGTAGGTGCTGGCATAGGATGACCGGATCGCCTCCCGGATTTTCAGAAAAGACCGGGTTGGCCCATTCGCCAGCTGCCCGGCCCGACGCTGCCAGTGTTCAGCGAACATCTCATCAGGAACCGCCTCCCAGATCAGGCCCCATTCGCAGGCAATTTTGGCCGGAATGCGATCAGAGAAGAGTGCCATGCCCATTGCGCGAGCCAGACCCACCTGCTTGGGAAGGCACCAGGTGCCGCCGGCATCCGGGATCAGGCCAATCCGGGTGAAGGCCTGCAGGAAATACGCACTTTCTGCAGCGATGACGACATCAGCTGCAAGTGCCAGACTGGCGCCGGCGCCAGCCGCTGCACCATTGACTGCAGCCAGAGTGGGCAGCGGGCAGTTGGTGAGCGCGTCCAGCATCGGGATGTACTCATCGCGAATGATCCGCTCAAAGTCAGGCTCGGCCAGATTGATACGGTTGCCCAGGTCCTGGCCGGAGCAGAATGAGGGTCCCTCGCCTGTGAGAACCAGTACCCGGGCGTCATCGGGAACAAAGCGTGCGGCATGGGCGATCTCATCGCGCATCACCGTATTCAACTCATTGCTGACATTGGGGCGATTGAGGCACAGGACTGCCACCCCGGCCTTGACCGACACCTTGATGGTCTCATACTCCATGGACTGGCTCCTCCCGGTGGGATCGGAGAGTCATCGATCTTTTGCCTGCACTGTTCTGCCCCGGTCGCCCTCACTGCCTGCAATATGGTGATCAGCGTCATGTGCATCAAGGAGTCGGGTCACAGTGGCCGCCTCCTCCCCATCAAGCTCAATGGCTTCAGGATCACGATGACTTCGAAAGCGGTGGAGCAGCACCAGCATGATCCCAAGAAGCAAAAGCAGGGGCGCCGAGAGGTACAGACCCAGATTGACCCGGTTCATTCTGGGGACAAACAGGGCAACATCGCCATAGCGGCTGGCAACAAAGTCATAGATTTCATGGTTTGTGCGACCCGCGCTGACCTGCTCTCGCACCAGAATGCGCAGATCCCGTGCCAGACTCGATGCGGAATCATCAATTGACTCATTTTGACAGACCAAGCAACGGATGTTCTTGGTGATGGCCCGGGCCCGCTCCTCAAGAGCGGGGTCAGCAAGCCGCTCATCGGGCTCGATCGCATGGGCCGGCAGCATCAGGAGGATCAGAAGAATCCCACCGAGAAAATCTTTCATCAGACGTCCTGGTCAATGATCCTGGTGTTGGCAGCAAATCGCCGCGCACTGCCCCAGAGACTGACAAGGCCACCAAGAGATGCGCATGCAGCCCCAAGCCAAATCCAGATGACGAGCGGCT
>JAPOSK010000033.1 GCA_026709725.1 Paracoccaceae bacterium
CATGAAACCAGAGTGCTTCCTGTCGGGTTGGTTTCCACATGTTGCGCAACTCCCCTTCCCAGGGGCCGGGGTCCTTGGTCGTCCCCGACCCCAACCCCCAGCACCTGCCGACCCTGTCGGCAACATCCTTTCCGATGAGCTGTTCAGCCCACCCGTTCATGGAGCCGTAACCGGTGGCGAAAATCAGGATATCTGCCGGAATTTCCTCACCATCAACAATCACCCCGCCCTCGGTCACGTCCGTGATTTGACCGGTTTTGAGGTTGATTTCTCCATTGGCGACAAGCCGGCTTGCTCCCACATCAATATAATATCCCGATCCCCGTCGGAGATATTTGACAAAAAGTCCCGTGTCGTCATCGCCCCGGTCGCGCATGAACCCGACCCTGCGCAATCCATCGTAAAAATCCCTATCAAGGATCTCAGCCCTGTCATAGATCGGTTTCTGCAGCGACGGCAGGACCCTGTAGGGCAATGAGGCAAACAGGATATCCGCTGTGTGGGTGTCGATGCCGTTGGCAAGGGCCTGCTCGGAGTACAGGGCTTTCAGGCCCAGATCCATGAGCGTCTCGGAACGAATGACAAGTGTCGATGATCGCTGGACCATTGTGACATCAATGCCGTTCTCCCAAAAATCATGGCAGATATCATGCGCTGAATTGTTGGAGCCGATCACCACAGCCCGTTTTCCGGATCCGCGATGTGCATCCGATCCCTCATGGGCAGATGAGTGGCACATGATGCCCTTGAAGCTCTCCATGCCGGGAATGTCTGGCATATTCGGCACACCTGACATCCCCGTCGCCAGGACGAGATGCCGCGGCCGCAGGGTGACGGGATGATGATCCCTTTCAACCTCAACCGTCCAGATGCCCTCCGCCTCATCATACTGCGCCGACTTGGCCACGGACCGGGTCCAGTAATTGAGTTCCATGATCCTTGTATAGCTTTCCAGCCAGTCGGCGATCTTGTCCTTGGGACTGAAGACCGGCCAATGATCGGGGAAAGGCAGGTACGGCAGATGATCGTACCAGACAGGGTCGTGGAGACACAGTGACTTGTAGCGGTTGCGCCAGCTGTCTCCGGGGCGATCGTTCCTATCGATGATGAGCGTCGGAACACCGAGACGACGCAGCCGGGCACCCAGCGCGATCCCACCCTGACCCCCGCCGATGATGAGAACATAAGGCTGGCCGGAGTATCCGAGCGTCGTCTCTTCCCGCTCTCGACGCTCTTTCCAGGTCAGGCGTCCCCTGACCTGACCATGTTCAACTCCAGTGTCCCGGGACGCACCACACGCCTCCTCGAAACCCTTGAGTTCCTTCAGCGCAGTGAGGCAGGTCCATGCTCCGTCGGATTTCAGGCGAACATATCCTTCTCCGCGACCACACAGAGTCTCGAAATCAAACCATCCCTCTGTGATTCCATCGGACGACGACGCATCGCCACGCAGACGAAAACCCGCCGGCTGGATATCCCCGGCGACAGTGTCCACCATCGCTGCGATCTCATCACGCCCCTCACATGTCTTGATGTTCCAGGTGTGGCTGATCAGATCCCGCCAGAAGCCGTCTTCCTGAAAGAGTGCCGCAACCTCCCGACCCCCCTTCGCAAGACCTGTTTCAAGGTTCTGCAGCCACCCCGAGAGCACCGCATTGTCACTGGCCATGGGTCTGCCCTTCTCCCTGTCTCTTCATCATCGCACCTGAACCCGATGCGATCCCAGACCGGCGATGGCGATCTCGACCAGATCCCCCCTTTCGACTGCCCCGACACCAGAGGGTGTTCCCGTCAGAATCACATCACCACCGGCAAGCTCAAAGGTCTCGGACAGATAAGCGATGATCTCCGGGACTTTCCAGATCATTTGATCAAGGTCACCATCCTGACGAATCGTGCCGTTCACGGAGAGGGTAATTCGACCGCGTGCCGGATGTCCACAGTGAGCCACGGTATGAATGGGTCCCACAGGCGCCGAATGCTCAAATGCCTTGGCTGCCTCCCAGGGGCGGCTTTGTTTTTTTAGTTTGGCCTGGACGTCACGGCGGGTCATGTCAAGGCACAGAGCATAACCAAACACACAATCAAGCGCATCCTCGACTGCAAGGCCTCGACCCCCTGCCGCCATCGCGACCGCCATCTCAACTTCATGGTGCACATCACCCGATTGATGCGGATAGGGAAAGACCCCGGATGGGTCGAGATTCTCCGCATTCTTCTGAAAAAAGAATGGCTCTTCACGATCAGGGTCGCCGCCCATCTCGACCGTGTGAGCAGCGTAGTTGCGGCCGATACAATAAACCCGCCGCACCGGAAAAACCGCATCCGTTCCGACAACCGGTAGGCCAACATCTGCCGCTCTGGCAATTACAAACTCTGTCATGACATGATTCTCTTCATCGCATCCCTACCCATCTATCTCCGACTCTGCTGATTCACGCAAGTGGCAATGGGCGGGCACCTGCCGAGAGATTTCCCGGGGCACAACAGCTGCCGCGGTCACACACTCCGGGCCACCAACTGAAGCCCCGTGTTGACTCCGGTGAAGATCTCATCTGTACAGGTCCTGCCGGGCCCGGCCATCAATGCACCATCCCCCGACTCCGCATCATCCATCTGGATCCTGCCACTCTCCCATGTCCTGATTGCAGGCACGCTCCCGGCGAGGGTCCGAATCCCCCTGCCGGAGCGTCCCTATCCCGGACCGTGGCTGACACCACAAGGGATGGACGCCCGCAAGACCGTCGATGAGGACAACACACCGCCCCACCATCACTCCGGCGTCACCCCGTGCGGTGATGGCAGGGCTGGTCGCCCCCCCCCGCCCTCACCACCGTCACCTCTATGGGACGCAAGGGCCAGACGACCTGCCGGGGCCAGGCTGAGCAGAATGCCGCGAACATGCCCACACGGCCCTGTCGAAAACAGCATCACCATCATGGCCCCGACAATCACATGGAGCCAGGTGCCGGCCCCGCTCGGCGATGGGCAGTCCCCCTCAACTGCTGTTGTTGGCGTAGATGGCGTCAACGGTCAGACAGGTGCACCTGCTACTGGAAGGGGTGGTATTTGCGGTCTTGCGGGAACAACAGACAGTGGCACGCCGACCTATGCAGGCGGGAGCGTAAACAGAGGTGACTTGACCGGAAAACCCTCCATTATAGATTTATTTATGCGAATCCGGCAGGAGGATCCTCCCGAATTATTGCAAGACGCTGCTTCATGACGGGGGG
>JAPOSK010000167.1 GCA_026709725.1 Paracoccaceae bacterium
CGGTGTCGCTGTTCCTGATGGAGCATTTATTTCCCCCGAGCGATCCGGTCTGACGCTTTGTGATGCCACATCTGCGGCCTTTGTTGTCGATCTGCCCTGGGACCGCCTTGATGTCACGACATTCTCCTGGCAGAAGGTTCTGGGCAGTGAAGCAGCGCACGGGGTGCTGATTCTCAGCCCGCGGGCCGTCCAGCGCTTGCAGACCCATACGCCGTCATGGCCCATTCCCAAGATCTTCCGTCTCGCGAAAAATGGCCACCCGATCGAAGGCATCTTCAGCGGAGCAACGATCAACACACCCTCAATGCTGTGCGTGGAGGACGTTCTCCACTCGCTGCATTGGGCCAGGGATCAGGGTGGCGTGGCTGGCCTCGGCCAACGTGCCGCCGACAATGTGGCGATGATCGATGCCTTTGTCAGCCGGAATGACTGGATCGAGCATCTTGCCGTGGATCCGGCAACCCGGTCTCCGACCTCTGTCTGCCTGCGCATTCGACCGCCGGAACACGATTCCGATCAGTCGGCCGCCATCGCAAAGCTGATGACAACCCGACTTGCCGAGATGGGTGTTGCCTATGATATCGGTTCATATCGTGCAGCACCCCCCGGTTTGCGGATCTGGTGCGGCGCCACCGTTGAAACCGCTGACATTGCTGCCCTGCTGCCCTGGATTGAGTACGCATATCACGACGCGCTGTCCGCATGATCCCCTGCCATCACAGTTCACCCGAATTCATGCGCAGCATCAATTCTGATTTTCAAAGGCCGTGACCCATTGACGCAGGCGATGCCCTGGTGATGGCCGGACCCGGCCGGCCCGCCCACTCGAATACCCAGGTATCGCCCTGCCGGATATTCCGGACCATATGCGGCCTCGGAGCGACGAGGCGCTGCCCGCCCTGAAGGCGGGCTGAAGGATCGAGAAGACCATTTCCTCCGGCCTTGTGCAAATCGCTCGCAAGAGCCTGTCCAGCCGGGTAGGCCACGGCCGGGTCCGGGTCCAAGACGTCAGGTCCCGTCCACCCTGCAGGATCGCTGAACTGTGATGTGAATCCGGCGAGGAGTTCACGACAGGCCGTGATGCTCCTGAATATCCCGGTTGCCTCCAATTTACGTGTGAGATGCCGGGAGACCTCCTTCCTTGCAGTTTCGATGGCCAGCTGTCCACAAGAGGCGTGCCGGGCACCGCGTCCGGGCCCATTGCACCGATTTCCCGTTGCACTGGCACAACAGGACACAGCGTGACCCGAAGTTCCGGAGCCTCATTCTGTCCCCACCGGCAGCCCCCCCCCCAAAAAAAGCTGAACTCAAGGGCGCCCGTCCCGCCGGCCTCGGTAAAGCCTGCAGTGGCGATCCCGACCGCAATCCGTCGGGGCAGGTGGGTCCGGGTGGCGATGTCCGTCCGGCCCCGGGCCCGAAGCACGATGCCCGGGGCATGGGCAAGATGGGATGGATCGCTGGTCTCCAGCGCGTCTGGCATGAAGTCGACAATCGCCGGGTTGTGGCCCGCAAGACCGCCCGCGCCTTCCAGTAGCGACAGAGGCTGCGGCGATGACCGACAGCAACGACAGGGACTCGTCCCGGATTTCGCAAGGCAGCCTGAAGCCCCCGACCCGGCAGCACCAGAATTGCCCAAACGCTGAACTGGTCAATGGCCTGCCGTGCCGGCGGGGTGTCCTCGGCGGCGGCCCTGGCCGGCTTCCATCCCTTGCGGCGTGGGCCACGGCCCGGGACAGGGGCGTGCTGGCAGGGGACGCGGACCCTCGGGGCAGTGTGCCGGCAATCAGGGTGTTGCTGTGGTTGCCCGGATCTTCAGGAGAAAGTTCAACGCGGTTGCGGATGCGGGGGTCAACCGCGACAAAAGAGTCATATCCTGCATCATCGCTGCATGTGGACTCCCGGGATTGTCACCCTGTGCGGGGTGACTCGAGAATGACACCGGTTGCGAGGCCGCCGGCGGCGGCGATGGCGGCAAGGCCATAGCCGGCGCGATTGCGAAGCTCGTGGACGAGACGGACGGCGAGGATGGCACCCGAGGCGCCGGCCGGGTGGCCGCGGGCGAGTGCGCCGCCACCGCGATTGACAATGGATGGATCAAGACCTGTTTCGCGGACATTGACGAGGGCCTGGACAGCAAAGGCCTCCATGATCTCGGCGCATGTGAGGGCATGCGGGGTCAGATGCGTATGATCAAGCACTGTCCTGATGGCCTGAATGGGCGCCTGACCGGGGAGATCATGATGACCCCCGATTGTCGCGCCATGGACGATGCGGACGGGTTCAGCGGTCGTTCGTGCAAGCTGTTCGCTTGCAATGAGGCAGAAGGCCGCACCGTCGGCCTCAATGGCAGTATTGGCAGCCGTGATAGATCCCAGAATCGGTCGGACGCGGGCTGCAAGCCCGGCTGAGATTCGTCCTGCGTGTGTATCGACGGCTGGCATTGTGTCATCATGGCTTGTGATCTCATCCATCAGATGATCCCTGCGGGCACATGCCTTGCGATGGCTCTCGCAAGCCCAGTCGTCCTGTGCTGCACGGGTGATGGAAAATTGACGGGCCAGTGCATCGGCTGCTGCAATCATGTCGGGATCGGCATCCGGCCAGGGTGTGAACGGGGGTTGGAGGCATGGACGGGCGGGGTTGATCGCTTCCCCGTACGGGAAAGATGCAGGACGATGGGTGTAGCTCTCAACACCGCCGGCGAGGACCAGATTGGCACGACCGGAGCGGATCAGCGCATCAGCGAGCAGGATGGCGTCCAATCCGCTTGCGCACTGCCGGTCGATTGTGAGTCCGGCAACGCGGGGGTCCAGATTCATGGCCAGACTGATGATGCGGGCAAGATTGCCCTCAATGGCAAGAATGTTGCCAAGGATGAGCTCATCGACAGATTCGGGGGGCAGATTGGCCTGGTGCAGGCAGTCCAGGGCAACAAGTGCCCCGAGTTCATGGGGCTTCCATGCGGCCAGCGCCCCATTGCGCGGCGTCACCGCACTCCGGGCTGCTGCAAGAATGTAGCTGCCGGTCACGTCACGCTTTCAGGGACTTGCGGCCAGGGCCCGCGCGGCTGAATGCAACCGGGTCCGTAAAAAACCGGTATGTGCGCGGGGCAAGAAGTGTGCCAAGCTGTGCCTGGCAGGCAGCCTTGACCGTGGACTGGAGACCGGGTTGTTCGTGAACCGGCCCGGACTGGCCATCAATCAGTATGTCGCTCTGACTGACGGAC
>JAPOSK010000069.1 GCA_026709725.1 Paracoccaceae bacterium
GGAGGTGGGCTACGGAAAATCCTACTCATTTTGCTATTCCGCCCGACCGGGGACGCCGGCTGCTGAAATGGACCAGGTCGACCCCGCTGTAGCCCGTGAGCGGCTCCGGCAACTGCAGGACCTTCTCAGTGTCCAGCAGGACTCCATCCAGCAATCCATGACCAATAAGACCGTCGATGTTCTCTTTGAACGCACGGGGCGCGATCCGGGCCAGGTGCAGGGTCGCTCGGAACACAACCATGCTGTCCATGCCAGTGCCCCCTTGAGTCATATCGGCACGATTCAGCCGGTACGGATCACCCGCACAGGCCGAAATTCCCTCAGCGGTGTCCTCATGACCACCTGATTTATACTCAGATCCCGGTATGCCACCTGGAGTCTAGGGGGTCGGCTCAATAGATCCTCGGCATAGGTCAGGAACGCCATGGCCGTCGGCAGTTTGGAGTTCTCCTGTTCAGGCTGTGGCAGATTGTCCGTGTCGGCCTGGCAGATCCATGTCAGATTGAACTGCCGCTCTTGCGTAAGCACGCCGTCACTTCTCATTGTCTCACAGATTTTCCAGATATTTTCATCATTCCATTCACGATCATCTGTCTGATGACCGTGATCTGCCGCAATCGCTCGCAACGAAAAGTCGGCGATGGCGGAGGCTGCGGACTCGGCCTCAGTTTCGAACCCGCCGCCTGAAAGGAGTGTTGCCATTCGCCTCTTCCGTTTCGCCTGTTCGAGATGTCCGATGGCCGTCTTTCGATGTCTGCGTGCCTGTTCCAGCCGGTCTTCAGATTTATCAGTGGTGGGCAGCAGGTCGTGCTGGCCGGGTTTTGGAAATTGATCAGTCCAATCGATTCAAGCCGCAACATCGCTTCGTAAGTGCCCTTGTCGATAATTTCGAGTTGCGGCTCATGCGGTTCCAAAGCGATGTCCGCATCCTCAATCGACTCGCTTGGGTTGACAACCACGAGCATGACATCTCCGCCTGTCGAAGCCTGTCTCAATTCTGCAGCGAACAGATTGTCTCCGAAAACAGCAGTGATCCGGTCCATCAGACTTTCCTGTACAGATGGTTTTTTGGCCCGGGGTGCCGGCTCAATGTTCATGATCGATTCAAGCCGTTCCATGAAGGCCTTGCGTCCCGAGGGAAGCTTCATTTCAGTTTGATTTGAGTGCCCATCAAGGACATTGTCAGCAATTGCCTGTTTTTGTTGCAGGAGGCTCAGCATGCGGTGTTCGATTGAATCGGCTGTGACAAGATTGACAACAGTGACCGAGCGCTTCCGATGCTTGCGCCAGGCTCGCGCAATTCGCTGTTCGAGTTTCGCCGGATTCGAGGGCAGGTCAAGGTTTACAACATTGTTTGCGACCTGAAGATTCAGTCCAACACCGCCGCTTTCTGATGACAGAAACATCCGGCATTCAGGATCACCCTTGAAGCGGTTGATGTCAATACGCCGCCGGTCCCGGCTGACAGAGCCGGTATGCCAGGCATAATCAACCCCGAGATCCTCAATGCGACCGCGAACCGGTTCCAGCATCCGCACCCATTCGGAGAAAATGATGATCTTGCCATCATGTTCTTCAAGCATGTCTTCAACGACTGGGGAAGGCTGCTGAAGGGGAAACGGTACGCTTGGATTCATTGCCGCTGATTTTCCAGCGGGTTTCGTGTTCATTATGGAATGATCTGAGAATAAAAACAGGCTATATTCTGTATAATAAATCAAATATTCAGGCTATAACCTTTATTTTAACAGATTGAAACAGGTTATAGCCTTATGAAAAACCAAAATCGACAAATCGCCCGACAACGCCTTGACAAGCGTCTGTCGGCTTTCAGGCCTGACTTTCATTTCGGTGTGCCGTCGAAAGGCTGGGTGCGGGCCATCCGGGATGCCCTCGGCATGACAGCACCTCAGCTTGGTAGGCGAATCGGCATGAAACCCCAGAGCGTTGCCGGCCTCGAGAAGTCCGAGGCCGGTGGCACCATCCAACTGAAGACACTCCGCAAGGCCGCGGAGGCACTTGACTGCACTCTTGTTTATGCCCTCGTGCCCAAGACCTCGCTTGAGCACGCCGTGCACAGCCGTGCCAGGGAAATGGCAAGGAGGGAAATCGGGCGTATCGCACATAGCATGGACCTCGAGGCGCAGGGGCTCACTGAAAGGGAACGCGAAGAGCAAATCGATATGCATGTTCACGAACACCTCGTAGAACGTGATCTGTGGGAATGACCATGAACGATCTGTTCGAAGAGTCCCGGGACACAACTCCGCTTGAACCGGAGGAGCATGAGGGTTTGCTGCCGACATGGATCACCTACCGCGGTGAACTCAATGAAATGGAACAGACCAATGTCGCTGCCGGTGCAGCATGGGCCCGCCGCCAACACCGCCGTGATGTGCTCACTGTGGATTTTATTTCAGAACTTCACCGGAGAATGTTCAACAATGTCTGGGCTTGGGCGGGCAAGTTCCGTCAGACCGAACGCAACATCGGCATTGATCCGGCCCAGATTTCCGTTCAGGTCCACACAGCTCTGACTGATACCCGTTACTGGGTTGATCATCAAACCTGCCCACCGGATGAGATCGCGGTCCGGCTGCATCACCGCCTTGTCGCCATACATCCATTTCCCAACGGCAATGGTCGCGCTGCCCGCCTTGTCGCCGATCTCCTTGCGGCAAGGCTCGGTCGGGAACCCTTCACCTGGGGCCGTGCCAGCCTGATCAATGTCAGCGAAACGCGGACACGTTATGTTGCGGCACTTCGTGCAGCCGACGATTATGATATCAGACCGCTGCTTGCCTTTGCCCGATCCTAGCGGTCAATCCTCAACATATCCCTGCCCCTCCCCGCCATGATGATCGTCCGTGAAGTCCGCCGTCTCCCGGCGCCGGGGCCCTCAGTGCGGCCCGCCCTGCGGAGTGGCCGGATCCTGGTGCACGGATGGGCGGCGACCTCCCTCGTGATCAAGGCTCCCGGGGCCGGACCGCGCTGCCGATGGATCTGATGATGCCGATGGGTCTGATGATGACGGGCGGATCGAGGGTCTCCACCCCCATCCTTCATGATGATCGGGAGGGCCTCTGATGACCGGCGCCCCATCATGATCTCCGACCGGCATCGACACGGACGGCGGGACGCATCCCCCCGGCGCCCTCCTTCATGATCAACTGGGAGGGGGCGCCCCCTCCAACGCCGCACCCCGGACCGCATCAG
>JAPOSK010000416.1 GCA_026709725.1 Paracoccaceae bacterium
CTGCCCCGAATGCGTGAGGTCTTTGCCGATCACTGGTCTGCATCATCCGGCGGGCGGGTTGCGCGTGATCAGGTCGCGATCACATCGGGTTGCAATCAGGCCTTCACAGCAGCGGTTGCCGTGCTTGCCGAGCCCGGCGACAATGTCATCATCACGACACCATGGTATTTCAATCACAAAATGTGGCTGGATATGTCGGGGGTCGAGGCGCGTGCACTGCCCATTGCCGAAGATATGCAACCCGACACCGCCCGGGCCACACGCCTGATTGATGCGCGGACGCGGGCCCTGGTTCTGATCACCCCCAACAATCCAACCGGAAGCGAGTATGATCCGGAGCGGATCATGCAGTTTTATCACCTTGCCCGGGAGCGGGGAATCGCATTGATCATCGACGAGACCTATCGCGATTTTCGGATCTCGGAGAACGCGCCCCATGCCATTCTTGCAGATCCCGACTGGGACAGGACGCTGATCGGCCTTTACTCCTTTTCCAAATCGTACAGGTTGACGGGGCACCGTGTGGGTGCGCTGATTGCAGCAAAGGCAATTCTTGACGAGGTCGAAAAATACCTGGACACGGTGACGATCTGCCCCAACCAGATCGCCCAGCATGCCGCTCTTTTTGGCCTTGAAAATCTTGGCATCTGGCTGGCCGGGGAGCGTCAGGAGATTCTGAGGAGAAAGCGGACATTTGAGGCGGAACTGACCGGGTGTCCGGGATGGCATCTGCTTGGCTGCGGCGCCTATTTTGCCTATGTCGGCTACGAGGGGGAGATGCGGTCCGATGCCATGGCCAGGCATCTCCTGCGGACACGGAATGTTCTGGCCTTGCCGGATACGATGTTTCTGCCGGAGAGAGGGGATGATGGAGGAGCCTATGACCGGCGCAGCCTGCGCTTTGCCTATGCCAATATCGTATGCGCGGACATCGTTGAATTCTCACGACGGCTTGGCACGGTTGATCCGCATGGATAACCCGGATCTGACAGAAAACCGTCCATCGGGACGCCTGATCTGCTTGCAGAGCCGGAAGCGGGGTCATAATGGCGGCATGCCTTGCTGGTGATACGGTAATCGAAACATGGCTCAACCACGCAAAATGCGTCTTTCAAATATCTTTGTCTGGATCATTCTTGGCCTGCTGATCGTGGGCCTGATGGGATTTGGCATTGGTAATTTTTCCGGGTCCACCAACCGCATCGGTGCTGTTGGTGAAGCAGACATCATGGTCAGCAGATATGTGCAGGCCTACCGGACGGTGAACCAGTCACTGGCGCGCTCCTATCCATTTCTGGTCGGCACGGAGCAATTGTCCGCACTGGCCGCGCGTCAGGCTCTCGGGGCTGTGACCCGAACGGCCGCCCTGGCCAATGAAGCGGATCGTGTGGGTCTTTCAGTGGGTGACGAGACAATCCTTGATGTCATTCGGACATTCCCGGCCTTTCTTGATTCTGACGGCGGTTTCAGTGCAGACTTCTATCAGTTTTATCTCACACAGAACGGCTTGACCTCGGCGGAATTCGAGAAAACACTCCGCGAGGAGGAGGCGTTGAGCCTCCTGGTCGACGTCCTCACGGGAGGCGTTGTCCCCCGTGAAACCTGGCTGGACCCGGTTGTGGCCTATCAGCTTGAGAGTCGCAATATCACCTGGGCGGAAGTCACCGATACAATGGTCGACGCTGCGCAACTCACAGCCAGCACTGCTGATTTGCGTGCATATTATCAGGAGAATCCGGACGAGTTCACAATTCCATCGTATCGTGCGGTGACCTATGCCTGGATCACTCCCGAGATGATCAGCGACCCGGAGAGCGTGACCGACGGCGAAATACGGACTCTTTATGACGAGCGGATCGACGCCTATGTAACTCCGGAGCGCCGGGTGGTCTCACGGCTCGTCTTCCCGACACTTGCGGCGGCATCTGATGCCAGCGCACGAATCGCCAGCGGTGCAAGGACCTTCGATGAAATTGTCGTTGAGCAGGGCATTGTGCCGGCTGATATTGAACTTGGTGCCATTGAAAGCAATGCGCTTGGCAGCGCGGCGGCGGATGTGTTCGCTTCCGATGAAGTTGGTGTCGTGGGACCCGTCGAGTCAGAGATCGGGCCGGCAATTTTCAATGTGACTGCGATCTTGAATGCGGTCGAGCGCCCCCTGTCTGAAGTGCGGGCAGATCTGCTGGAGGAGATTGCCCGGCAACGGGCAGCCGAAACCATTGAGGATCAGCTTGAAGGTTTCAACGATCTTCTTGCGGAAGGTGTGACGCTGGAAGAGTTGGCGGAGACAACCACAATGCAGCTCGCAACGCTGTTCTATGACGATGGTTCGGGATCTGAAATTCTGAACTCGGCCGCCTTTCGGCAGGCAGCCGCAACGGTGACCGCAGAGGACTATCCGGAGATCATTCCCCTTGAAACGGGGGGAGCGTTCTCCATTCGACTTGATGAGATCACCGATGAACGGCTCATGAGCTATGAGGAGGCCGAGGCTGACATTGAATCCGCGTGGCGTGCTGCTGCAATCCGGGACCGCAAGGTTGAAGTCGCCCTGCGTATCACTGAAACGCTGGGTGAGACAGCAGCCTTTGCCGATGAGGGATTTGAGACTGTCGAGACCAGCGAGGGAATCACCAGAGAGCGGCCCATTCCGGGGGGCCATGATGCGTTGAACGAACAGGCATTCGCTGTGGCGGCCGGAGATGCGGGGGTGGCGGCGAGTGAAGACCGGGTGATCGTGTTTCGTGTTGATGCGGTCAATTCCGCGGACAATTCTGAAACAACTGACAACTACCGCAGGTTGCTCGAGTCCGAACTTGTCCGGCTGATCAGCAATGATGTGCTGACGCACTATGCGCACCATATTGTCGATAATTCCGATATTGATATTGACCAGGGGATTCTGAACTCCGTCAATTCGCAGATTCAATCCCAGTATGCGCCTGCATCCTGACCGGCAGCAGTTCGCCGGGGTCTACGATCAGGGCAAGAATCAGATTGTCGCGGCCACAATACCGGCTGATCTCGACACGCCGGTCTCACTTTACATGAAGCTTGCCGGGAACCGGAAGGACAGTTTCCTTCTCGAATCCGTGACGGGGGGTGAGATCCGCGGTCGCTACTCAATTCTGGGCCTGGATCCTGACCTCATCTGGGAGTGCCGGGGGTCGCATGTGGTCTGCACGCATCCTTCCAATGCGGCGGCGGGGTTCGG
>JAPOSK010000509.1 GCA_026709725.1 Paracoccaceae bacterium
CTTGAATCGCTTGCAGATTTTGATGACGATATGATGGAAAAACTTCTTGAGGACATTGTACCGCCACACGAGGATGTCTACCGAACCCTTGCCAAGGAATTTCATGAGAGTCAGATCATGCCTGTCCTGTTTGGCAGTGCCGAGCAGTCATGGGGGATCAAGCGCCTCCTGAAGGCACTCCGACATGAGGTCGTCGCAGTGGACAAGACCATTGAGCGCAAGTCACTTGAACAGAATTCAATGACGGCACAGGTCTTCAAGACCAAACATCTGGCCCACACCGGCAAACTGTCCATTGCCCGAATCTGGCAGGGGACGCTGAATGACGGTTTTTCCACTGGAACTGCACGGGTCAGTGGGTTGCACCGAATCCAGGGGGGTCAGCTGGAGAAGATCGAAAGTGCCGGGCCCGGTGACATCGTTGCTCTTGGCCGTATGGATGATGTGCAGACGGGGGCAACGATCACTGCGGACGGATTCGGTACGAGTCTCGATTGGTCAGCCAGCGATACTCCCGTTTACGGGATGGTCGTGAAACCGGACAAAATCGATGATGAGGTCAAAATCTCCAAGGCCATCAGTCGGTTGATCGAAGAGGATCCATCCTACTCGCGGCGCCAGAATGATCTCACACAGGAGACAGTAGTCTGGGGAAAGGGTGATACGCATCTGCAGGTACTCAGGCAGAAACTGGAAACCGGCTACAATATCGCCGTGACACTCTCGACCCCCGCCACCGGTTATCAGGAAACAATCCGGAAGGCCGTGGAGCATCACGCCCGCCATAAAAAACAGTCGGGTGGTCATGGTGAATTTGCTGATATCCATATCCAGATCAGGCCGCTGCCGCGGAATTCAGGGATTGATTTTTTCAGCAGCATCTCCGGTGGTGTCGTGCCAAAACAGTATATTCCTGCGGTTGAGGCCGGTGTTCTCGAGTATTGCAGGGCAGGTCCGCTTGGGTTCCGGGTCACTGATATCGCCGTCAACCTTTTTGATGGCAAGTATCATGCTGTCGACAGCTCCGACTGGGCGTTCCGCAAGGCCGGAGTCCTGGCCATGAGAGAAGCCTTGCCGCTCTGTCATCCGGTGCTTCTCGAACCGGTCGCAAGGGTCAAGGTCCATGTGCCCAACCAGTATACCTCGAATGCCCAGGGGATCATCACACGTCGCCGTGGACAGATTCTTGGCTTCCAGCCTCGAGAGGGTTGGATTGGCTGGGATGAAATTGAGGCACACATGCCCGAATCCGAACTTCATGACCTGATTATTGAGATGCGGTCCCAGACCATGGGGATCGGGACATTTGTCGCTGAATTCGACCACATGGCCGAGCTCAGCGGTCGTCTGGCTGAGGCTGTTGTAGAAAACTCGAATCCATGAGAAATGAGTTTGTTGCGGGACCCGGGATTGCCACATCACCGGCAGGGGCTTTCGTGGATTGTGAATGATCGGGCCTTGGACGATTTGATCGGAAGTCTGCATTGCAACTGACGTCATCGAGGGCTGTGTTCCATGTTTATGACGGACAGCGTGATAACGGCTCATGGATGTGTTCAGCAGGAAAGTGCACTATCTGCTTAAGAATATTTTAGATTGCACGCACGATGAAATCCGGCAGAGGAAGCCCAATCTTTCCATCAGAAGACCGGTCTCACTTTGCGAATGGAGTTCCACATGAATCGTGCCATTTCATCGGTGACACACACCATGATCAACTCATTTTATCGACCACTCAGGGCAGTTGGGCTTGCCGTTGTGCTTGCCCTCGCCGGGCCCGCACTTGCCCATGATGAGGATATTGCACCGCTGGTTGATCAACTGAAAAAGTCTGTGGTCAACATCGAATTGTATGGCAGCGTCAGTCCCAACAATTCCCTTGGTGATCTGATCCCGCAGGACTCGCCCCTGTGGGAGCTGCTCAATCCACAAATGCCCGGTCGTGAGGGACAGGATGGGCAGCCGAGAGAACAAAGGATCAAGATCGGTTCGGGGTTCATCACATCAGATGACGGCTATATCGTCACCAATCATCATGTGATTGAGGGCGGCGGTCGCATCATCGTTGAGTTCGAGAATGGTGACCGTCTGCCTGCCGAGATTGTTGGAACTGACAAGACGACCGATATTGCCGTGCTCAAGGTCGAATCCGATGTCGCATTGCCGGCTGTTCCGTTCGGTGACTCTGAAGCCGCCCGTGAAGGAGATACGGTGATTGCCATCGGCAACCCGTTCGGTCTTGGCTTCTCTGTCTCCAAGGGGATCATATCAGCACGCTACCGGCGTATGGGCGGGATTTATGATGAATTCATACAGACGGATGCCGCAATCAACCGCGGGAATTCCGGTGGACCGCTGTTTAATCTGGAAGGTGAAGTTATCGGAGTCAACACAGCGATCATCCCCGGCAACAGTTGGGGTGGCAGCGGGGGCGGCTCCATCGGCATTGCCTTTTCAATGTCTTCCGCCGTGGTCGAGACCGTTGTCGATTCACTGATTGAAACCGGCTCTGTCAAGCGAGGATGGCTTGGAATCGTCATGCAAGATGTATCAGAGGATTTTGCCGAAGCGCTTGATCTTGATGCGGCAGAGGGTGTTCTGGTCACAGCAGTGAGCGAAGGATCGCCGGCAGAAAAGGCCGGGCTGCGTCGTGGTGACGTGATTCTCAGTGTTGATGGGGAGGCCATCACCAGCCTTAAGCATATGCAGCGGCTCATCGTGTCTGCGGGTCCAGGTGCTGAAGTCGCATTTGCGGTGCATCGGGAGGGCGAAATCATCAGCAAGACCGCAACACTTGCCCTGCGCGATGACTCCGGGAATGTCGCGATGGTTGATGAGCCGGTCGCACCCGGTGAGAGCGGCTCGCTGGTTGGGATGGACATTGCCGAGATCAATGAGGATCTTCGGCAGCAGTACCGCCTCGGCGACGATGTCGAAGGTCTGGTGGTCACCGGCGTTGAGGCTGGCTCCGAGGCCTATACCAAACTCATTCGCCCCGGTGACGTGATACTCGAGATCAATAACCGCATTGTGGATACGGTGAGCAGTGCCAGGGGAGCCATCGAGGATGCCCGCACAGACGGCAAATCGAGAGTTCTTTTGCTCATGCAGACCCGTGGAACCACCGTTGCGGTCACGCTCGGACTTTAGTCATGCAGACACCGATCCTGCCTGATGCGGATTGAGATTTGGGGAGACCCCGGG
>JAPOSK010000369.1 GCA_026709725.1 Paracoccaceae bacterium
TCCTTGACATCCCCCGTCATGCTCCTTACCCTTCGAGACCATGAGCACCGAGAGCCCGGACTGTGGACTGCGCGAACGCATGGCGCGC
Organism: Paracoccaceae bacterium; assembly: GCA_026709725.1. GTDB lineage: Bacteria > Pseudomonadota > Alphaproteobacteria > Rhodobacterales > Rhodobacteraceae > MPNP01. Next base: position 89 of record JAPOSK010000369.1, read on the forward strand.
CTGGAGGAAAGCATGAAGACGATGCAAGCCGAATACCGCACCGACATTGCCCGCCTGGCGGAGGATATGGCCAAGCGGGATGTGGAGGCCGCCAGACGGGATGTGGAGGCCGCCAGGCGCGACAAGGACAACCTGCGCTGGCAGATCGGCCTGTGGGTTGCGGCCGTGGTGATCATCGGCGTCCTCATCCGCTGGCCTGCCAGCTGACCGAAGACCCGCCGCTCCAGCCCCCTGCCTGTCAATCAAAAAGACCTGACCCCGTATCACCCACTTGTATTCTGCCGGTTTCCCGTACTGGAGCCGATATCGGGAAAGTGAAGCAGCATCGGTGGCACTGCGGGCTATCCGCCGGTCAGGGCAAGGATGGCCTGGCAGACGGTGGCTGAATCCGGACATTTGCCGAAGCCGAACATTGCCGGAAGAGTCATTGTCAGACTTGGGAAGTATGTGATGAGAAAGATCACGGCAAACTCGACAAGAAGAAACGGCCAGATTTCCTTGACGATACTCTCGAGTTTCTCGCCGGACACCGAAGCCGCCACAAACAGGACGAGGCCCATGGGCGGCGTGGCCAGCCCGACAGTGACGTTGACGCACATCACGATGGCAAAGTGAAGCGGGTCAATACCGATACTGATCATGATTGGTGCAAGGACGGGTCCCAGGATCAGTATGGCCGGACCCGCATCAAGAAACATCCCCACGACAAACAGGAGGATGTTGATCAGGAGCAAAATGAGAAGTGGATTGTCCGTTATGAACAGAATGAAACCGGTCGCCTGACGGGCCAGACCGGAGACGGTGACAATCCAGCCGAATGTCACTGCTGCCCCCACGAGAAGAAGAATGACACCGGACTGAATCGCTGTATTTCGCAGGACGCCTGGAATCTGGCCTGTTGTCTGCCCGAATGCCAGCAGGACATCCCTTGACAGACCGATTTTATCGGAGACGGTTGCCTGACGGGATGTTTTTCTGGAAAACAGTCGCCATGCGACTTCAGCAATGACAACCCAGCCGAGGGAGACGAGGATATAGGCCTGAAAATCAAAGGCTCCAAAAAACCCCATGAACAAAAAGAGTGTCAGGGGGCCAATATGCAGATATGCATGCTGTGTGTCGGCGATAAACCGCTTCCAGATATCGAGACGAATCAGCATGGAGGCAAACAGGGCGTACACGGCCGCGATCGCCGCAGCTTCGGTCGGCGTGTAGATTCCTGACAGAATCCCGCCCAGCAGAAGAACGGGAGTCATGAGCGCCGGGAAGGTTTTCAGAAATGCAGAGGACCGCTTTGACCAGGGCGCTTTTTCACCCGCAACAGCGAAATTCCGGACACGCGCAAAATATCCCGTGAGGAGCATTAACCCCAGCCCCACCATCAGCCCCGGGACAAAACCGGCAAGAAACAGACCGGCGACAGACACATTCATGACGAACGCATAAAGAATCATGATCCCTGATGGGGGAATGATCGGTCCGATCACCGATGATGCTGCGGTGACGGCGGCGGCAAAATCGCGTTTGTATCCATTTTCCACCATCGCCGGTATCAACATCTTGCCGAGAGCGGATGTGTCGGCAACCGCTGAGCCTGAAAGACCGGCAAACATGATTGATGAGAGAATGTTGACCTGGGCGAGCCCGCCCCGATAGTGGCCGATCATTGACTCCGAGAATTTCACAATCGACCGGGTGATTCCACTCGAATTCATGAGTTCGCCGGCAAGGATGAAAAAGGGCACCGCCATGATCGGGAACGAAAACATACCCGAATAAATGGTCGAGAGGAGTTTTGAGAAGAAGATCTGGTCCTTGCCATCAATGACCAGGGAGAGACCCGGGCCGAGCAACAGCGCAAAAACAACCGGGGTCCCCAATGCCAGCAGGACGAAGAAGATCCAAAAATAGGCGAGTCCCATAGGCTATCCTGTGCTTTTGCGCCGCTCCAGTTCCGGCAAATCCGCTTCGCCGGATCCGGTCAATAGACACCAGGTGTCCCGTGCGATCAGTTCAATTGCCACCAGCCCAAGCTGAACAAAGACGACAGGGATAATCATGTACGGATATGCCCACGGAACATCGACTGAGTTCAATCGGATCGCCCATCCCCGGTCGACAATCCCGAGACTTTCGATGAAGTATCTGTAGACAATCCAGAGAACGAGAATGTTGATCATGATGCGAATGGGATAAATGAGGATTCGGGGAAGGGCTTCCACCAGGATCGTGATGGCGACATTTTGACCGGTTCGATACGCGTAGGGCGCAATGATGAATGCCATCGTCACCATCATGATCAAGGCAAAGTCTTCAACCCAGGGAAGTGAATTGTTCAAGACGTAGCGCCAGAAAACACCAATTGTCACAATCACTGCCATCAGGCCGGCAAGGGCTGAAGCAACAAACACGCTGACCGTCCCAAGTACACGATTGAACGTCCCGAGAATCCGAATCGCGGCGAATGGCGCGGCCATGTGCTCAATACCGTCCGAAAATGAAGACGACGACAAGCGCAGACAAAAGAATCATTCGATCCGGGGCACCGGTCCCCTCAAACGTATCCCGAAAAAATGAATTGCGCTCAGTCATGGCACTGAGATGGGCCGGCACAGACCTCCACGAAGACTGTCAGGGTGAAACATTGACCCGCTCTTCAACCTGGCCATCTTCCTGCTGTTCCTTCATTGGCTTGCGAATGGTGCATGCAACGGCGGACCTTCTGAAAACCCTGGCATTTCCACAGAGGAATTTGTCCAGGAATTCCTCCGCCAGAAAACGCCGAGTGTAGGCATACTGGCCACATAATGCAAATTATGCACAAACTCATGAGATTCGCCGGACCTCTCTGGTCTTCGGTGGAGTTTTCCCGCCGCCACTCCCTTCCACGAACATGCTCGTGCGGTGCAATCCGCAGCGTCCCTGGCCAATGCCTCCAGATTAGGCTTTGCCCGGTCCCCTGTGGCCATCAGTTGATCACCGCCCATGCTTTGGAAGTCAGCGGATTGCAGGACCTCTTCTCACGCCCCGCGCTCTCATTGCATGTCATATCTCCGCACTGACCTGGATCAGTGTCTTCATGGCACTGGGGT
>JAPOSK010000467.1 GCA_026709725.1 Paracoccaceae bacterium
CCTCAATACCGGACACGACCCTGCCTTCGGAGTCCTCTTCATCAACCAGGGCTCGCATTTCCTGAAAGACACTGCCGTGAACGTGGATTGCGCAAAGAGCCGAAACGATAGGCTGAAGAACGCGCGCGCCGCTGAGGCAGTCCAATGCGGTATCGTTGAAACAGAATTGCTTCGTTCCCAAGTCGCCCGGAACGCATGGATCCTCCGTGTCTCCGCTGTTCCTCAGGACGGCGTAGATGCGGCCGTAAGCGTCTGCATCAATTTTTCCGTTCTCCTTCAACCATTTGCAGAGGGATGTCAGTGAGATGGTTACTTCCTGGTACCCGCGCAGATCGGCTACCCGCTGCGTAAGCGACCCAACGGCATGGATCGGACGCATGCAGACAGCCATGCCCTTTGCGTTTCTTGCCCATTGCAGGACTTCGGCGGTTGCCCTTCCCGCCTCTTCCTTCAGCCAGTTCGGCGGTTCGCTTTCCAGGTTAAGCATCCGGACCCGTTTCTCGTCCCTCAGCTTCAGGATTCGCTTTGCCGCAGCGATCCGGGATGGCTGATGGAAGCGCGCCTCCGCCCTTTCCCGGAACAGGTGTTCAAGTATGTCGGGGGATAGATTGACATGACCGAAGGCGTCCAGGGCCACGTCCAGGATGCCCAGATATTGCAGGACCAAGACCGAGGTAACGTCAACTCCCACCGTCCAGTCGTCCGCGATCTCTGTTTCCGGTCGGCCAGCGGCTATGACCGGCAACGCGAATCGGCGTCGGCCGTCAGCCTCTTCCGCGCTCCTGCCGGGCAGGTCCAGAAGCACCCGGCTCAGAGAGACGTTGAAGACCTCCGCCATCGCGCCGATGGGTATCTCGCCTTGTGTCCACTTGCGGTCCACTTCAACTAGATGCTTGCGACGCCTGGGCAGCCAATCATCGACGATGTCCCGAAGCGGCACGCTCCGGATCGGGCCCTCTTCCTCTGTCGACAGCTCCACCGCTCGGGAAAGCCACCGCGGATCCGCCGCTTCCTCATCGCCAAGCCGGAAATATTGCCAGCATACCACGGCAAGAACCGCGGCGTCATCGGGCGCCCTCTCCGCCGCAAGCTTCAACAGTTGCCGCGCTTGCTGCCTGGTCGGACCTTCCTGCGCCGCCAGATGCGCAATCCATACAAGCTCATTCGCGTCGAGTTTATCCCGAATGCCCCATGCCCCGGTCACCATCCCGCCGAGGGCCGCCCAGTTGCCCGAGGCGATTGCGATGTTCACGCCGAGGCGCAGGTTTTCCGCGGTCAGCCGCCTTTCCTTTGACCGCTCATTCGCTTCCTTTGCATCCGCGTACCTCCCGGCATGAAACAAAGCGTTGGACTTGGCGTTGAGCAGCGGTTCACTTTCTTCGAAAAGATGCTCGTTCTCGCCCAGAAAGACCAGTATTTGTCCATGATCGAGAAAAGAGGGGCCGGAAAGGGACGCAACGACATCGATTGCGCTCTCTTCGGTCGGCAGTCTTCGGAACAGTTCCAAGCAAAGCGGTCGCAGCGCTTCGCGATCGTTTGTGCGCTTGAGAAACTCGATCAGGTTCTGTAAATCGACTGTATCGTCTGTTTGTCTGTATTGCCTTTCCAGCCTATCCCGTATATCATGACCAGCGTAAGCATCCACCAGAAGTTCAAGGCGCTTGACGTGATGGTTGTCTAGGGAATCCCGGTGTGCGTCAATGGTGTCACGGGCATCTTGGCATGAATCCCCATTTTCAAGCAGTGAAGCGACGTGCTTTGACACCACCAGTTCAGGCGGCAATATACGCAGCAGATGTTCCTTGTTTCGCTCAAAGTACTTCCTGAACTCCTTTCCTTTCATGGACTTTTCATTAGAGTAAAACTCTGCTGCTCGTGACCTGTCATCAAGGCCCCCTAGCTCCCGCCTCCTTTCCAGATACGCGTCCAACGGTTTTCGATCGTAGTCTATCCCGAACGCGTGTGCGAAAGGGACCAGTTCCACAGCCATTTCCGCATTCTCCATCTCCGCGCCAAGATGTTCCCGCGCAGCGTTTCGCGTGTCGGCGTCGGGTTCCATCAGTCGAAGCCAGCGAATCCAGTCGGCTAGGTGCTTGCGCCACTCTTCGCCCACTCGATCTCGGAGGACTCTCTCAGCGTCAAGGAAGCACTCCAGCGATCTTGCATGGCTCGCCGCGGCGGTCGGGTTCGGAATCGGAGCTATGCCGTGATAAAGCGGCGGGCCGTCCAGGACTCGGCTCCTGAACTCTTCCGGGAGAAGAAACGCCGCGTTTACGCTGCCCTCCACGATCGCAAGCGCCGGCGTTTCGGCCCACATGCTCTGCAGTCCCGCGAGGAGGCCCGCCGCATCGTCCCACCTCCCGCACTTTGCCGAGGCAACGGCCCAGTTCACCCACCCCGCGCCGGAAAGGAAATCCGCGTCGCCGACAGTCCCTTCTTCATCAAACCACTCCAGCGTACGTTGTTCGCCTCTGGCCCTAATCAGGATTCCGAACCACACCGATCTGGAATCCGGATCCATCACGTCGCGAAGGTCACGGAGCGCCCCGTCGACATCGCCTTCCGCCTCTCGGATAAGGGCGTCAATGATGGACAGGTCAGGGCACGGTTCGCTCTTTGCCAGACGCTCCCTGATCTCTTTCGCGGTTGCCAGCGTTTCCTTCTGCACGACGCACAGCCTTGCCGTCCACAGGTCGATCTTTTGCTTTTCGTCCTCCTTGATTGCAGAAAGGTCACCGTCGCGCACGCGCTTGGACAAATGACGAAGTCTCTCCCTTGCTCTCTGAGGCTCCAAGGCACGAAGCGACAGAATGTCACGAAGTTCTCTCTCAGCGTCTTGTGTCAGTATCTTTCGGATATTTGGATATTTTTCTGCGAAGAAATCAGCGAAGGCATGAATTCTCTTGCCCTCAAGATCGTCAAGTCGTTGGTTGAAGGTTCCATGAAACTGCTGGAGCATACCGGCCAGTGGACGTTCATTGGAAGACATTGAAGAAATGTATCCGGCCGCTAGGATTCCGGTCACTACGTCAATGGGGCCCTTCGCACGACTCCTGTGTTCCCCAGTATGCATTGAGTACGCCGACGCAAGACGCTTTCTCGCTTCCGTGTTGCTGGAAGTGGATCCCATAATCTTGCCAGTCGCGAGAGTGATGAAGTCCCGCTTGACAGCCTCC
>JAPOSK010000030.1:0-2411 GCA_026709725.1 Paracoccaceae bacterium
AGACCGGGCCGAATCGATCTGGCGTTGGCGCCGGGCATATGAAAGGCGACGCCGGGGATGAGGACGCGGTCGAGCCAGCCCTTGAGGCGGGCGGGCAGACCATACCACCAGGTGGGATAGATGAAGATCAGCGTGTTGCACCAGCGGAGGTTTTCAACATGCGCTTCAATGCCAGCCTGGTTCCGGTTGGTATCAAGATACCCGGCATGGGATTCGAGGGTCAGGATGGGGTCGAAGTCAATCGCATAGAGATCAATCAGTCGGGTTTCGGCGCCGCGGTGTTCGAGATGTCTGAGGGTCATGGTCTTGACGGCTGCCGTGAAACTTTCCGGATTGGGGTGGCAGTAGACGACAAGGGCCCGGATCACAGAACTGCCATCCTTGCAGTGACATGCTTGAGAAACTGTTTTCGCCGGATGTCTGTCGCCCGGTTCATGTCATAGAGGGCCAGATACTCGAGTTTGGCACCCCGGCAGTAGAAGCGGATTGATCGGCTGACAATCCTGCGTGGCGGGTCCCCCGAGAAGAGTGCACGGAGCCGTGATCCACCATAGGTGGTGACGGCTGCGAGTTTCCTGATGTTCTGAAGATTGGGTCGCACCAGACCGTTCTCAAGCCGGAAGGCGACACCCGGGACGCAGACCCGGTCAAAGAATCCCTTGAGGATGGCCGGGAAGCCATAGACCCAGACCGGAAAGACCAGAACCAGGGCCTGGGCAGCCCTCAGGCGATCAACATGGGGCTGGACGGTGTGGGTGTTTTGGGGGTAGTCGTGATAGATCCGGCGCTCGTCAGGACTCATCACGGGGTTGAAACCCTCCGCGTAAAGATCGCAGTTGTCGATGTCCCATCCGCGTTTGGACAGGCTGGAAAGGACCGTTGCGTGCAGGGCGGCTGAAAAACTGTCAGGGACCGGATGGGCGAAGATGACCATGGCCCGCATCAGGGTGCATCCATAAGATTGGGGTAGGCATACATTGACCCGAAATTCCAGTCGGGGTCATCCCAGGCAATCATCTTGCCCGGGTTGAGAAGACCCTTGGGGTCAGCCTCACGCTTGAACTCGAGCTGGCGTCTGTCGACGGTCTGGCGACCGCCTTCCTCAAGTGTGTAGCGGTGGGGATTGAAGATCATGCAGCCCAGCTCTTCATGAATGCGGACAATGTCATCCAGCCGCTCTTCTGTGGTGAACCGAACAATTGGAAGACCGGCAAACATTGTCTTGCCGTGCTCCTGCATGACTTCGAGATGCTGAAGAACCTCTGCACCAAAGGTTGAGCGGACCGTGTCGATGCGCTCGAGGTAATCGGGGGCCGCATAGCGGACCTGCAGATAGGTGATGGTGGGATCGACCTTGAGTGCGCGCAGGGTTGTGTGATTCCAGCCGTATTCGAAGACCGGACCCGGATCCCTCTCCCAGTTGTTCGCATCGGACCGGTAAATGATGTTCGCCCCGTTCCAGTCCGCGACAAATGTCCGGAAGGCATCGATGGCATGGGGTGCGACCATGACCGCGATCAGGCTGTCCTCGCGGTCGATATGGGGTTGGATGCGGGGGAAATAATCGTAGGCAATCGGTGCTTCCATGGGTGTGATGAGTTTGACCAGAATGCCATCCTCATCACCGAGTTCGGCGCTGAATCGAACGGCATCCATGAAATCGCGAAACGTGACGAAGATCCCGATCCAGGCGTAGGCCGGTGCCAGCGGCATCTCGATTTCGGTAATCACGCCGTTGGTGCCATAGGCATGCGAGACGCGCGGCAGCGCATCACCGCGGAATTCGATCGTGCGGGGCTCCGCCTCCATCGTGACCACCCGCAGGCGAATGATATTGCCGGGATCCCGCAACTGCCCCCAACGGCAGGAGCCAACACCGCCCGATCCGCCGGCAATGAAGCCGCCGATGGATGCCGTTGCCCAGGTTGATGAAAACATGCGCAGTTCCTGCCGTGAATCCCTGATGCAGGCGGCGTCAACATCCTTGAGCAGGCACCCGGGCTCGGCAATGACCCGGCCCGGGTGGACAGCAAGAACACGATTCATCAGCTGCATGTGAATGATGCAGCCCCCGGCCAGCGGCATGGCCTGGCCGTAGTTGCCGGTGCCGGCACCCCGGACCGTCACCGGAACGTCGTGTCTGTAGCAGCTCTTCAGGATCTCGAGCACCTCACCCTCATTGCGCGGCATGGCGACAAAATCAGCCCTGACATGATCAAGTCGATCCTTGAGGACAGGTGAGTACCAGAAGAAATCCCGGCTTTTGGCCTGCACAGCGACTTCGTTCTGGACGATGTTCAGATGGGCAAGTTCCTCAATTGCGGCCGCACTGTTCGGTTTCATAGGGTCACCATCAAATCATCAAGTTCAGAATACTGTGGCAGGGTCCGGTCAATCGCCCGACCGTGCCG
>JAPOSK010000030.1:2421-3174 GCA_026709725.1 Paracoccaceae bacterium
TCACAGGGTCTTCATGCTGGTGATCCGGCTGATTGTGTCCTATTCAATGCCCGGAATCTGAATGAGATCCTGGCCCGCCCGCAGAGTGATCGGGTCGTTGCCCGACCGTGCCGGACAACGACCCGATCACTCTGCGGGCGTGCCAGGATCTCATTCAGATTCCGGGCATTGAATAGGACAAAATCAGCCGGATCACCAGCATGAAGACCCTGTGACGGAAAACCGCAAACCGCGGCCGGGTTGGGGCCAAAAGCATCAAGCCAGGTGCGATGTGTATGATCAAGATGACAAATCCTAACTGCCTCACGCATGACCTCAACCATGTCCAGGTCGCCATAGGCATAGAAGGGGTCCCGGGTGTTGTCGGACGCAAAACTGACCCGGATGCCGGCTTTTGCGAGTTCCTTGACCCGGGTTATGCCCCGCCAGTGGGGCGTGGTCTCCGTGGCCCGGTCCTGAAGGTAGAGATTGCACATCGGCAGCGATACCACATCAAGGGCCGCATCACGCACGAGTGCCAGTGTGACCTCGACCTCCTCTGCATCCTGCTGTGCCAGTGAGCAGCAATGACCACAGACGACAGGCCCGTCATGATTTGAGCGGAGCCTTGCCCGGGCGACAGCGGCCAGACATGCTGATCCGGGATCAGAGGTCTCGTCCAGATGAAAATCGAGGGGCAGGTTGCGTTCGGTGGCGATCTGAAAAAGTGCATCAAGAGCGGTATCAAGGTCGGGGCAGGGATAGAGAAATGCA
>JAPOSK010000059.1 GCA_026709725.1 Paracoccaceae bacterium
GCACGGAGCCGCAGGCCAAACCGGGTCCGGTAGAGCACCCACCATGTGGCAGGAACAGCAAGCAGGGCGAGATAAACCAGCAGGGTGTGGCCGGAGAGGAGGTCCGTGTAGAGCGGGCCGAGGACCGGAATGCCTCCGATTGTCTCGGCAAGGGGGAAACCGACAGGGAGGAACCGTTCGGGTCCATCAAGCGACGGGGTGCGCCCGCCAAGTCTGAACCAGTTCTGGCCGATGAGAGCCGTCATCCCGGAGGCCAGGAAGTTGATTGCCACACCTGAAATCAGCTGGTTGCCCCTGAAGGTAATCGAGGCGAGACCGTGGACAAGTGCAAGCAGTATGGAGGCTGTGAGACCGGCGGCAAGTCCGAGCCAGACAGACCCGGTGGCGGCAGCCACGGCCGCTGAAAAGAATGCCGAGGCCAGCATCTTGCCCTCAAGGCCGATATCGAAGATGCCGGACCGTTCTGAAAACAAGCCGGCCAGACAGGCAAACAGCAGCGGCGTTGAGAGCCGCAGCATGGAGTCGAGAATCTGCAGGAGGGTGGTGTAGTCCATCAGCCTGTCCGCGACTGCCTTCGCAGAAGGAGGCGATGAAGAGGGTCGCGGACCATGTTCTCGAGAGCCCCGGTGAAAAGAATCACCAGGGCCTGGATCACGACAATCATTTCGCGGCTGACGGCAGGCATTTCAAACTCGAGTTCAATCCCGCCCTGATAGAGGGCGCCAAACAGGACGGCGGCGAGGAAGACGCCAACCGGATGGGACCGGCCCATCAGCGCAACAGCAATTCCGACAAAACCGGCGCCCTGCACCGCATCGTTGAGGAGACGTTCGGCTTCACCCATGACGGTGTTGAGTGCCATCAATCCGGCAAGTCCTCCCGAGATCGTCATTGCGATCAGGATAATCCGTGTCGGCGATATGCCCGCATAGACCGCGGCTGATTCGCTCCAGCCATAGGCCCGGATGGCGTATCCGAGGCGGGTGTGCCAGATCAGCAGCCACACGAGAACGCAGGATATCAGCGCAACCAGAAAGGTTATGTTCAGCGGCGGGGACTTTGGAAAGGCAATGCCGAGCCATGCGAACATCTCCTGCGCCGAGGGCAGATGGGTCGATTCGGGAAAGCGGGCTGACTCCGGTGCCATCTGTCCCGGCGGCTTGAAGACATGGACCAGGAGATACAGCATGAGTGCAAAGGCGATAAAGTTGAACATGATGGTTGTGATGACAATGTGGCTTCCGCGCCGGGCCTGGAGATAGCCTGGCACGATCGCCCAGGCGGCACCAAAAAGAGCGGCGGCAATGATTGCTGCCGGGAAGGCAAGCAGCCAGTGCGGCCAGGGGATTCCAAGGCAGACAATAGCCACGCCGAGACCACCGATCATGGCCTGCCCCTCGCCGCCGATATTGAACATTCGTGCATGGAAAGCCACAGCCACAGCCAGTCCGGTAAAGATGAAATTCGTTGTATAGTAGAGGGTGTAGCCGAGGCCGTAGGCCGACCCCAGTGCGCCTTTGAGGATAATCAGGATTGCATGGAGGGGATTCTCGCCAATCAGAACAACGACCAGACCGGACACCAGGAGCGCGAGTGTCAGATTGATCAGTGGAACGAGGACAAGATCGACCCACTTTTGTCTCCCGCTCATGCCGGCACCCCGGATCGTTGCTGCTCATCAACGCCGGCCATCAGAAGGCCCAGCTCCCCCTCATCGGTGTCGCCTGTGACCCGCTCGCCGATAATGCGCCCATCAAACAGCACAGCAACCCGATCTGTCAATGAAAGGATCTCGTCCAGTTCAACGCTGACCAGCAGGATGGCCGCCCCGCGATCGCGAAGATCAAGGAGATGCCGATGAATGAATTCAATGGCACCGATGTCGACACCCCGGGTTGGCTGGCCAACGATCAGCACTTTCGGCTTCCTTGCCAATTCGCGTGCCAGGACCATCTTCTGCTGATTGCCGCCCGAAAAGTTTCGCGCCTGCAGGCCGGGGTGCAGGGGTCTGACATCAAACCGCTCCATACCGCGCAGCGATGCACGACGAATGCCGCGATTGTCCATCAGGAGACCGTTTCGATTGTATGCCGCGTCATGCTGATAGCCAAAAACCATGTTCTCCCAGGCATGGAAATCCATGATGAGTCCGAGATGCTGACGGTCTTCCGGAACATGGGCGATCCCCATCTGTCGCCGTGAACGCGCATCCGATCCCGCTCCGGTCAGTGGGATCGGGGTTCCGTCAATCATCAGCGTCCCGTCCCCAGGGGCAATTCCGCCAAGAACCTCAAGCAGTTCTGTCTGTCCATTCCCGGCCACGCCGGCGATCCCGAGGATTTCGCCCTGGCGGATTGTGAACGAGATATCATCAAGCACCCTGACTCCCCGCTCATCGGTTGCGGAGAGATTGGACAATTGCATCCTGACCGGCCCGGCCGCATGCGCCGTCTTCTCGACACGGAGGAGAACGGATCGACCCACCATCAATTCGGCCAGATGTTTCGGATTTGTCTCACTTGTTGGCAGGGTATCCACCATTTTGCCCTGCCGCATGACGCTGACGGTTTCCGTGACGGCCATGATCTCGCGCAGTTTATGGGTAATGAGGATGACTGTTTTGCCTTCATCCCGCAGACTGGTCAGAATTCTGAAGAGGTGATCGGCTTCTGCCGGGGTCAGGACACCGGTTGGTTCGTCAAGGATGAGGATTGAGGCATTGCGGTAGAGGGCCTTGAGGATTTCAACCCGTTGCTGGTGTCCGACTGAAAGATCTTCAATCATCGCATCGGGGTCCACCCGAAGTGAATACTCTTCGGCCAGTTGTCCAAGCAGATGACGGGCCCTGGTGAGTGATGACCGCAGCATGAAACTGTCTTCCGAGCCCAGGACGACATTCTCCAGAACGGTAAAGTTCTGGACGAGCTTGAAATGCTGGTGCACCATGCCGATTCCGGCCCGGATCGCTGCTTGGCTATCGGGGATCAGCATCGGCTGACCATTGATCGAAATTGTGCCGCTGTCACACCTGTAGAAGCCGTACAGGATCGACATCAGTGTTGATTTGCCGGCTCCGTTCTCGCCGACAATGCCATGGATCGTGCCCTGCCTGACCTGAAGGTTGATGTCCTTGTTGGCCGCGACCGTTCCAAAGG
>JAPOSK010000221.1 GCA_026709725.1 Paracoccaceae bacterium
CGGGGACGAAACGTCATGGCTCCTTTTGCGGTGGCAGGAGGGGGCCAGATTTCCCCTGACCCTGTGCAGGTATGACAACAACCGGGGCAAGGGTGCGGCGAGCAACACGGGATTGTCATTGGTCAGGGGTCGCTACACGGTGCTGATGGACAGTGACAACGAACTGTTCGAGGATGCCGTTGAAAAGATTGTGGATTGCATAAGGACATCGGGCATTGATGATATCGATGAACTCGCCGGGATGTATTTCCGGTATGTCGATCAGCGTGATGAGGTGATTGGAGACTTCCCGAACAGGGATGTGCGGGACATGTTTCGCCGGGGCGATGGGATGATCCGGGCGGCAGGAAATGAAGCCCGTTATCGTTTGGGGCTTTCCTTCGAGCAAATGCCCGTTATGAAGTCATCAGTCCTCAGGGAATATCCATTTATCGAGTTCACTGACTCCGAACACAGTCAGGAGGCAATAACGTTGGGTAAAATACACAATGATCATGATGTCATTCACGTTGACCATGTGGTGGGGCGATATTATGCGCATGATGACATGGAACGCCTGTCAAACGGAGATCCTGGCGCATTGAATTGGCCGCGTGCGAATTATCTCTGGTCGGTACAGGTTCTGAATCAGGACATGCAGTATGCGCGTCATGACCCCGGGTTTTTCATCAGCAGGGCACGAAAAGTGACAAGGCTCGGACTGCATATAGGACGTCCGCTTTCGCGGCAGTGGTCGGATCTTGCGCACACAAAGGCACGAATTTTATGGTTGGTGGCTTTTCTGGGGGGGGGACTGCTGGGTTACTTTCGTGATCGTCTGCTTGGAAAATCCGTACCCAGGGCAGATGCCGATATTGCGAAATGGGGCCCTGCGGTTCCTCCACAGAACCTGGAAATCCACCCATCTCACCTTGAGATGCCAAATCAACGGGTGATCCCGCCACATTGAGGCGGGAATGTCCTGACTGGCAGCCCGGCATGATTCCGATCTACTTTATCAATCTGCCATCAGCAGTGAAACGGAGGGAGTGGTTTGAGAGGCAGATTGCTGGTTTGGAGCTGGGTTCGGTTCGGGTCGAGGCATGCGATGGCGCCCGCGTTTCGGAGCAGGATCTGCTGGAGTACAATGCCGATAAATCCCATGATAAGAGGATGGGACCGGCAGAGATAGGATGCCTCCTCAGTCATCGGAAGACCTGGAAACTGTTGCTGGAGGCAAATGATCCGTGGGCGTTTGTTGCCGAGGATGATCTGCATTTGGCGAAAGACTGCACACCCTTGTTTCTGACAGATGACTGGATCCCTGAATCGGCGGATCTGATCAAGGCTGAGACGACATACAAGAAATGCCTGAGAGAAAAAGTCGCAGCCGGACATTGCTCCACATGGTCTTGTCACAGACTGCGTTCCTTGCATGGCGGCTCAGGCGGCTATTTCATCCGGAGTTCAGCTGCGAATCTATTGGTTGAAGCGACAGATGATTTATTTGATCACATCGACAGCATCCTGTTCTCGCCCGATCTGGACCCCTTCAATAGATTGTCTGTACACCAGCTGGAGCCGGCAATTGGTTTGCAGGATATATTTTTTCGTCAATCAATGCCGAACTTGGAAAAAAGCAGCATCGTCACTGATCGAATAAATAGAAAACCCAGGATATACAGGAAGTTGGTGAGAGAGCTCGTCCGACCATACAATCAGATCAAACGGGAAATAACGCTTCGAAGACATGCCAGAAAACACAATTTGAACTACTCTCGTGTCGACTACGCGGAATTTGCACCCTACCGTACCGCTTCAGTGTGAGCATTTTGACGCTGTGTGAGCCACACGGCTTTCAGTTCGCCATCCGGTGCCACCCTTCGGGAACAATGTCAGGGTTGTCCGGGTGGCCATCGACAAACCATTTCTTCGGAGCCACCACGATCTTATCCGGATCCGGGTTCAGCCAGGCGCCCCACCAGGAGAACGAGCTGTTGGCGATGACATGATGGCGGCATGCCGCCATCAGGCGGAGATCCTCGTACGCATGCCCTTCCTGATTTTTGTCTGAAATGATCGTTGGATAATCGAAATTCATGTTCCTGCGCACCCATTCAGGATCATCCGAAAATACGTATATTTTGATGGAACCCACGCGCTCGGCAATATGGGCGATGGCTGTATCGTAATAGTCAGTACTGCATTGTGCAAAGCCGGAAGAGTTCAGGTAATCACCTCTCCTGACATGAACGGACACCGCGTTTCCCCCTTCAATCCGTTCAAGCAGTTTCCCGTTCTGGCCACCGGGAGGTGTGATGAACTGCAGTTCATTCCGTATTCGATCCGAACAATCCTCAAAGTACCGTTCCGATTGAAACCAGCCGTACAGGTAGCATCCCGATGTAAGCGTCAATATATCCTGATTGAACGCCGGACTGCGCTCACGGATCAATCTCGGCTTCTTTGCTGACGCCCACAGATAATGGATGTGGTAGCGCAGCTTGTCCCTGAGCGGGCTTGGGAATTCATCATGCCCCGCAACGCGTGCCGAGAGTGCGAAATGCATGAGTGCGTACCGCCTGTGGTCATGGTACTTCTGCACATCCCGCAGGTCCAGTACCAGTTCCGCACCGTTTCTCCAGGCAATCGCACAGGCATTTGCATATTGAAAAAGCTGATTGCCCACACCCCCCCACCACATGGCATATGACTGATTTATCCGTGCGCATCCACACTACCGTAATGAAGAGTCAGATATATGGAGCAGAGGTTCCCGCGTTCATTTCTTGAGAAGACCTCATTCATGGATTTGGACCACTTGCAAGCAAAAGTTCGCAAGTATGAGATTCTTGCCCGTTTCCCGGGGCGTGCTGGGCGCATCTACAAAGAGAGGCTGGCTGACAGAAAATCGTTGGTTGAAGTCTACATGGCCTTTAATGAAGCGTTGAATCAGTGCTCCCAGATGATCCATATCGATATTGGCGCCAATGTCGGGACAGTAACCAGAATTATGGCACAATCGGCATCAAAGGTCTTTGCATTTGAGCCGGATCCTTGGGCGTTTTCACGCCTGACACAAGCTACCGAGAGTCTGGGGAATGTGACTTTATTAAAGGGGATTATATACTTGAATCTATCAGCGATTCCACGGCCACAATCCTTCTTGGT
>JAPOSK010000485.1 GCA_026709725.1 Paracoccaceae bacterium
GTGCACGAACTTCGGGTAGATATAGTATTTGAGTCAGTAACCCATCATATTCTGCAATAAATTCTTTAATCTTAAATTCTTTTACTATCTTATCCCTCAATTGCGTAGATAAACTTTGAGCATAACCATTATAACGTAATTTTGCTAGACAATATCTACAAGGAAAAAGCTGTATGTTTTCTAATAGTTTGCGTTCATACTTACGTGGATAGTTATTAGATATAGGGTCGCTAGCCTCAACACGAAATTTATTTTCCTCAGAACGCGTCACTACATATCGATCTAGCCGCTTAGCTTCCCGCATTTCATTAAGTGTTCGGCACTGTGTGAAATGAAACCTTGGTGTACCTATTCTAAGATCTCCACTTCGTAAATCCTCTGTAGTACTATTTGAGCCCATGATATAGAGAATTACAAGATATTTTTCTTGATATGTGAGTAATGGGCCAGCAGATTTGACATCTTCTAATTTAACCTCTATTCCATTTTCTAGACCTTCAATGACATCAATGACAGGCACCTCAATTGGTCTGGCACCTATTCTTTCTCTCAACTTTTCCAATTCATCAAATAGATTATTAATTTTCATAATCTTTGATTTCAGCAACTAATTCCATTAATCTTTCTTCAGCCTCTGTTCTGAGGCGAAATTCTACTCTTCGGCTAGCTGCGAAATTTTCATCTCCTTTTCCAGTTACTATTTTTTTGCTAGAAGACAGACCATGTGCTGTTACATGTGCATATGACCAGTCCATATAATTTTTGTTACCTGATATACTATTGAGATTTAGAGAATAGTCCATTACATTTCTCGATCTTTCTTGAGATAATCTTGTATTATATAGATATCCTGTTAATTGGTTATCTGTAGGGCGAACAGAACTGTCTGTATGACCCTCTATTCTAAGCTCACTTATTGAATCTTGATATTCATAAACTACTTTCATCAGCCGGGGATAAAAATCTGAGAGAATATTTGTAAATTCATTTGAAAGTTCTGCACTGTTTATCTCAAAATTTGAGTCATTATCAAATGTAATTATCAGCCCACTTTCACAAATTGACATATCCCATCTATCTGTTTCATCTTCAAATTCCTGCCTTAGATGACCACATATCTCGTCATTTACATCAGATACCGCGCTAAAATATCTGCTAATGTTTTGGATATAGATTATTGAAATAAATAAAAATATCATCATCAATCCTGCCATCATATCTGAGACAGAAATCCATTGCTCATCTTCGTTTCTTTGTTTAGTTTGTAGTTTTATCATTTGATATAGACTGGGTTAGTTCAACTATTGATTTGGCATTTTTCTCATATACATCAACAAATTTCTCAGTTATAGATGTTAAGTTTTTAGCCATAATACCAAGTGCTTTTTCTAGTTCTTCATTCATACTTTTATCTAGTTCACTAATACCCTTCTCCATTACTTCTACATTATCTGCGAGCGATTTATCAATTTTTGCTTTTATTTCATTAGAAACCTCATCTTGTTTTGATGCGAATATATCAATAGTTTTTTGAATATTAGTAGTAATTTCATTAACGGATACAAGAACTCTGTCAGCACCTTCATCTAAGTTATTCAGTACTTTATTATATGTCTCCATATGAATATTAAAATTTTGCTCGATTTTCCCCAATGTGGCATTAATTATATTTGTAAGTTCATCTGTCAATTGCCTATAATCATCTATTTGATCATCAACAACGCTTAGCTGTTGTTTTATTGATTCACCAATTCCAGTTGTCATTGTCTTAATTGAATGCTGTAATTCAGGTAATGCATTATTTGCAGCTTGACGCATATCACTCAATGATCCGATTACTTCATATAGTTCAGAAACACGAGAGTTTGTAGCTTTGAAGGCAGTCTCTACTTCCAGCATATGTTCTGGAATTTTAGCACTGGATGTTTCTATTGCCTGAATTGCAGAACTGGCAATTTCAAATGCATTCGTTAGTTCTTTAACTTGTACTTTATACTCTTCCTGCCACTCTAGAAGTGCTCCTACTGCTTCATTTAACTGTTGAAAATTTTCTCCGAATTGTTCCGTAATTTTCTCATTAAAATCCTTAATCACACTTTCAAGTGCTTTGACTAAAGCCTGAGTGCCATCTTCTGTCATCTTTTTAGCAAAATCTTGAAAATCTACTCTTAGTTTAGTAAATTGAGTCGAAAGACTAGCATCTCCCTCGCCAATCAATGCTTCGCGCACCGATACTATATTATCCCCCATCGATTTGAGATTGCTATGAATTAAATTTGGGCTTAATTCCACTGCCATATTATTAATTTCATTCCTTAATTTAAATAATTGGGTAGAAAGACTTTTATCATCTACACCTATTAGTGCATCTAAAACTAAAATAGTGCTCTTATTCAATGCTTTCAGCTGATCATGAACATCATCTAGTCCGATTTCAGCGGCATATTTATCTCTATTTCCCAGTGCTGTGAACAGCCTAAATAGCACTGAAGCAAATAGCCCAGCAACTGAAGAGAGGAAAGCTAGTTGCAATCCTGACAGTAAATTTGGAACTGCATCATTAATCGAATTTACATCAAAGTTTTGCAACGCAATCAATATACCAACAAATGTAAAAAAAATACCTATTGATGTTAGCACATTAGGAGCTATTACAGCTATTTGGGCCAAAAAGCCTCTTTCCCTTCCAATTCCAAAATAGGCAGCACAAAAGAAAATGGCAATTATTGATAAGGCTGCAATTTGAAGAGGATCATTTATCATATTTTTTGTTTCCTATTGATTAGTCTTTGTTTGGATATTTTAAACTGTCAGCCCTTGCTACCATTTTTTATAAAGTTAATTAGTCCAGAGTTGCTGAATTATCTCTCTATTTCTGCTCATGATATATGATAGAAAAGCGATCTAAAAGTATCTATGTCTAATCATTTTATTGGAAGATCAGAGAATTTCCATCTCACAACTTTTATCACAGCATTAGTGAGAAGCAGCCTTATCGCCAGCAACTATAGCTAGATATTCCTTAACCACTTTATCCATGCCATCGATAAGGCACTCCACAATCAACGCATGACCAATCGACACCTCAAGAATATTCGGAATCTGCAAAAACCGGCGCAGATTCTTTAGATCCAGATCATGTCCTGCA
>JAPOSK010000188.1 GCA_026709725.1 Paracoccaceae bacterium
GATATGGCGACATTTCTCGAGGGTGGTCAGGATGCTGACACGCTTGACCGGGATGCGTTGCAGGCCAACCCCGGGACATTGCAGCGTTATCTGGGGATCTGATCGCAGTCAGCCCGCAAAGGCCCGCTCTGTCACGCAATCTCCGGGTGCACTGCCGGACCCCTCGGTGATCCAGCCCTGTCCGGAATGGTTCTGATGTGCTGCAGGAACCCCATCGAACCACAGATCATGCAGCGATCAAAGGGGGCATCAGGTTCCGGCGCCGCAGGAACAGACACGATTGTACCATCGCGGACACGCTGGTGATCCGACCGGTGACGGATGATGGCTCCCCGGTTCTGTTGGCAGAATATTCGAGCATCGCCCGGGCTTCCCCCACCGGTGGAGCATCCGGTTGCCGCAACCGGGGTCCACGCCAGACTGCAACGCCGCCACCTCAATTCGAGGTCCTCATCCCGGTTCGGGCAAAAAACTGAAGAGGCCTGATCGGTCGGGCACCGGGGACTGAGCGGGCTGATCATGATGAGTCCACCGGGTGAGGACAGGAGCCGGAACGCCGGAGATCATGGCCATTGGGCGGTGCGCGGGATGGAGACCGGCATCCCGCCGAAAGTGGCGGCAGGGGCCGGGTGTCTTTCGGGTGATGAGGGGACCATCGGTCGGGAGGGGCGTGTCTGCGCATGGGTCTGCCGTGTCCGGGTGCTTGCCACATGGCCACGACGGAGAGCCTGTTGGCGGACCATGAAAGGTACAGGCAGTGATCACTGTCCTGTCCCGACTGCGGGACTTGTGGGGCAATTGGCCCCGATGACATTGACGGACCCGTATGATAATCCGGTGACAGCATCAACGGCACCCTGCCGGATCAAGGATGGAGAGAGATCATGGGCAAAACACTGGTCATCAGGAATATCGGACTGATTCTCACGGGTAAAATCGAACAGCCCATCCTGGACGGGGATTGCGTTGTTGCCAAGGATGGCGTGATCGATTCATGCGGATTTGCCGCCGACATCGACGCCGGCAATGCCGACACTGTCATTGACGCTGCCGGCGTCGCCCTGGCTCCCGGACTCATCGACAGCCATGTCCATCCGGTCATCGGCGATTACACCCCCCGGCAACACCAGCTTCACTGGATCGACTCGACGCTCAACGGTGGCGTGACGATGATGATTTCCGCTGGTGAGGTCCACATGCCCGGTCGCCCCAAAGACATCGTCGGCCTGAAGGCCATGGCGATTGCGGCCCAGCGCTGGTACGAAAATTTTCGTCCCTCGGGGGTCAAGGTGCTGGCCGGAGCACCCGTCATCGAACACGGGATGGAGGAGGAGGATTTCAAGACCCTGGCCGAGTCCGGTGTCAGGTTTCTCGGTGAAGTCGGTCTCGGCTCGGTCAAGGATGGCACCACCGCCCGCCGGATGGTCGACTGGGCCCGCAAATACGGCATGCAAAGCACGATCCACACGGGCGGTCCCTCGATCCCGGGCTCCGGCCTGATTGACAAGGATGTCGTTCTTGAGGCTGGCACTGATGTGATCGGGCATATCAATGGCGGCCATACGGCCCTGCCCGATGATCAGATCGTCTGTCTCTGCGAATCCTGCCGGAAAAGCCTCGAAATCGTCCACAACGGCAACGAACGCGCGGCCCTCCTCACCCTCAACACAGCCCGGGAACTCGACCAGCTGCACAGGGTCATCCTCGGCACCGACGGGCCCGCCGGTTCAGGGGTTCAGCCGCTCGGCATCCTGCGCATGATTGCGCTGCTGTCCTCGCTCGGCAATATCCCGGCCGAAATCGCCTTCTGCTTTGCCACCGGCAACACCGCCCGCGAGCGCAACCTCGATGCCGGACTGCTTGAGCCGGGCTACGCCGCCGACTTCGTCCTCTTCGACCAGGCTCAACACGCTCCCGGCGCGACGGTCCTTGCCTCCATTGAACAGGGCAACCTGCCCGGTGTCGGCATGACCATCATCGACGGCATCATCCGGTCTGAGCGCAGCCGCAACACGCCACCGGCAACACGTCTGCCAACCGTTGTCTCCTCTCGGTGATATCTCACATTGACCACTTCCTCCCGGTCCCGGGATGCTGCGGCCCGGCATCACCGCAAACCATCCTCCCCCTGAATCGCATCCTTGGTCAGGCCGCCAACCCGGGGCAGGGGACGACCACTGTCGGTGACCGCCACGGCGACAAGGATTTCCTCGGCTCGCGGTGCATCGTTCAGCCGCACCTCCATGCCATCGAAATGCGACCGCACATAGGCGGCATCCTTGTGACCCAGGGGGATATCAAGCACCTGACCCATGCTGCCCATCTTCTTGGATGACGGGACCAGGGCCGCACCTTTTCCAACGGCCTTGCGGAGGGGCGCGCCGAGCCGGGGATGCAAGATGGCCGCGGCATGTTCAAGTTCACCCTGCTCTCCGACCATGGCGGATTTGCCATAACTTTCAGCCTCCGCCGGGCTGATCTGCAGGGCATCGACACAGCGCTGCCCCAGGAGACCACCGAGTTCGGTGCCAATGTCCATGAGATCCTGCAAATCCTCCACATAGCGACCGGCGAAGGGATTCCGGATCACGGCGATTGCGGCCGCCTTTCGGGTGGGCGGTGCAATCGCCTGACCGCTCTCGATGCAGGTCTCTTCGACAACAACGACAATTTTTCGAATTTCTGCGACTGCTTTCATCGTAATCCATCATCTCCAGCAATATCAGCGGCTGCCAGGCCACCGGCCCGATTGTGAATCCTCGGCCCGGTCGTCATGGCGAGCACCAGGCACATCTCATCCGCGCGCGGGCCATCGTGCAGACCGACCTCGATGCTGTCGAAATGACTGCGCACATAGGAGGCATTGATGTGGCTGATGGGGACATCAAGCCGTGCACCCGGCACTCCGACCTTTTTGGCAGAGGGCACGATGGCCCTGGTCTCCCCCAGAACACGCCGCATCGCATACCCGCCCGGGGCATGCCACAATGCCCCATGCTCAACCTCACCGGCTGCTCCGATGATCGCACCCTTGCCATACCCCTCAACTTGGGATGGGTCGCCACCGAGGACAGCAACCAGTTTGAGGGCCATGAGCAGGCCCACCGGCTCACGGTCGGTCATCAGGAATG
>JAPOSK010000132.1 GCA_026709725.1 Paracoccaceae bacterium
GCAGGTTTGTCTGCCACCCATATAGGCCCCGGCACACAGACCCATCCCCTCATCCTCCTTGTTGCAGGGGACATGCATCAGCTCTTCAGATTTCTCAACGAGGTCGATGACCCCTGCGAGTTGCTTGCAGGGGACGGATGTCACAAAACTGATCCCGCTGGCGATCAGGCTGTCAATGATCTGTCGATCCGTTTGTGTAGGCATGCCTGCTCCAGAAGTCCGCAGCCCCTCTAGTTTCTGCTCTGGAGGTGTTCAAGCACTTTCTCAACAATCATGGTGCTGACCCGCGGGATTGATTCACGGGTCACACCAGCAATATGCGGCGTGAGAATAATGTTGTCGAGGCCGGCAAATTTTCGACCACTGTCGACCGAGAGCGGCTCATCGGCATAGACATCAAGGGCGCACCCCGCGAGATGCCCGCGCTGCAGGCAGTCAACAAGAGCCTCTTCATCAATGACATCGCCGCGTGATGTATTGATGACAAGCGCACCGGGTTTCATGCTGTTGAATGCATTCGCGTCCAACAGATGGCGGGTTTCGGGAAGGAGGGGAACATGGAGAGTCACCACATCCGAGGTCTCCAGGATCTCCGGAAGCCCAGCCTGTCGTGCAAACTGCCAGCCCTCGGAATCGGGCGGGAGATAGGGATCGCTGGCAATCGGAACCATGCCGACAGCGGCAGCGATCCGGGCCGTTCGCTGACCAATCGCTCCGAAACCGATCAGTCCCAGAGTTTTCCCCTGCGCCTCACGACCGGCACACGTATTGCGGGGCCAATCGCCCCTGATCATCTGTGCGTTGACCGCATAGGCTCCCCGCAGCAGGGCGAGGCTTGTTCCAATGACATATTCGGCGACACACTGATCGTTGGCACCGCTGGCAATGAAAACGGAAATGTCTCGTTCCCCGCAGCGGGCCACATCAATATTGTCAAGACCGACCCCAAGCCGTCCAATGCATTCAAGCATGGGTGCATGATCAAGCAGTGCACGCGTGACCTGGGTTCGGTTGCGGACGATAAGCGCACGGGCACCGCCAAGTCCGGCGCGAAGATCATCCGGGCGATCAAAAAGATCCGGCTCGTAGATCACCGCATGATGCCGCTGCAATCTCTTGACAGCAGCATCATCCATAAATTCCGAGATGATGATCATTGGCCCCTGCCCCCTCTCCTGACGAGACATATGCCTGATATCACCTCCACGGCATCGCAACAACAATCCGGGATATGTGAGGGCTCGAATCGGGTCTGATCCCCGTAGGGCGGACCCGGAACCCTGTCAGTCCCTGATCATGCATGGTCTGCCATAACAGCACCGGGCCCCAATCAGCCTTCTGGCGAAAACCCTGCCCCCCCCCCTTTTTCCAATGCCTCGCGGCAGCACCGGTCCGCGTCACCTCCTGAGCAGTAAATCCGCCGGATTTGTCCGGTCAATCCACCGGGCCCGTGACCTGGAACCGGGTCGAGGGCTCCCCATCAGGCAAGCCCTCCATACGGAGGACGAGCACGGGGATCCCTCTGATGACGCACCCGCACTCCACACCACCCCCCTGCCAGGACAAATGAGACCGCCACCGACAGGGCCGGTGCCAGCTGGCTCCACCCGGTGCAGGCGGCCTGATTCGGTTGAGTCGTGTCGGGGGGCGGGGTGCGTCGGGAGATGTCATGAAAAGTCAGCCATGGGAGAATCGCGCCCCGTCAGGACCATTCTCTTGACTGCTGACACGCCAACAGCGAATCCTGTTGTCATGCAAAACCGACAAACCCCTGGCAACCCAGCGATCTGCGATGAAAACCATCGCCATCATCGGACAGAAAAGCGGGACCGGGAAGACCCATCCTGCCAAACGGCTGCTCTGCAAATGGGACGATTGCCGTGCACAGGAGATGCTGGTGATCATGCGGGTGCTATTGATCACCCGCCGAGAACAACCCTGGAAAATGCGCGGATAAAAGATTTCGCCTTTTTGCAGTAATCGGCGACCGTTGTAAAATTCGTACCATTATTCTTTCCATGAGCGATCTGATCGCGGAGCGTCTTCAAGCTGTCGACGGCTTCCCTTTCCTCTTCCGAAGTCGCTTCCTTCACCTTGCTCCACCAGTCTGTGTCAAACTGATCAACCACAGTTTGTATTTTGGAACAATTCAACGAATTGTTATGCCCCACGCTTCTTTCGACAAACCACCGGATTCTTGGATCACCGTGGATGCGGGCATATTCAGACAGGACATGTTTGACGGCAGTCTCGATATATCCCGCCCCCTGAAGAACCAGATGGTTGGAGAAGACATGTTGAAGTGGTAGTTCAGCGGCAAAAACTGCATTTTTGAGATCTGCTGAAATCCTGTCGAGGTGCTTTTCTTCAATGGTTATGCGTTGCAACGGCATGATCAAGCGCTTCCTTCGCGATCTGAATCCTTGCTTTGACACGGCGGTCGTCAGAGGTGCCCTCACTGACCATACTGCGAAAACCTTCGTCAGAGGTGAGCTGTTGACTTGCATGCTTGATGGCGCCCGCACATGCGCTCGCATTTTCTGCAATTGCCACCATTAATGCATCGTAAACAGCAACGTTTATTGAACGGACAGGTCGAAACGCCTGTTTGCCAAGCGCATCAAAACTGCGTTCAATCGTATTTCCAAAAGCGTCAGCATACTCAGCAAGCTCCCCTTTTGATTTGTTTTGATTGGCTTCCATGAACTGATTCAGGAATCCCTTCATCGGGCGGGAGTAGTTTTCTCGATTATACCGCAACGCAAGAAATCGAAGGATCAGTTCCTGGTCCTTGGAGCGCTTGTGCTGTGGTCCGAACACTTCCCGCCAGGCGGTGTTTTCGTTGACCTGGCCAAGCATCTCTTGAAAATTGCCATGGTAGATGGCGGCACGCATTTCTTGCGGCTGCAGCGGCGTGCCATTGGTGTTCAAACGCTCAAAGATATGAAAGACTGAGCTCTTGTTATCTTCTGGAACCATTTGCTGGATGATCATGGCGTGGATGACAGTATCCTCAAAGCGGAGCCGGTCTTCTTCCTCAAGATCCGTAAGTGCCTTTCCTTCAAAACGCTGTTTGACTCCGGTGAGTTTAAAGATTCTATTGGTGTGTGGAAGATGCCCTTTCT
>JAPOSK010000210.1 GCA_026709725.1 Paracoccaceae bacterium
CGGGCCACCGGCGGTTGGAGGGAAGGCATGCATCTGCATGAGATCGACCACTAGGGTGCGTCAGGAGATGGTCATGGGGATACAGCCTAACTTGATTGGTCGATAAAGTACCGCTGTGTAATGCGAGGCTATAGGTCAGTTATGCGGGTATATCGCAAGGGAGCCAACCAGCCTATATGAAAAGACCCCAAGGGGAGTGATTCTCCCATGGCTGACTTTTCCTGACATCTCCCGACACACCTTGGCTCCTGGCCTGATTCGGTCGAATCAGGCCGCCCGTGCCAGGCGGAGCCCTTTGGCACGGGCCCGGGGGCGGCATGGATCGGTGCTGCCGCGAAACATTCGGGAAAGGGGGCCGATTTTTCGCCGGATCGCTGATTGGGGCGCAATGCGATTCTGGCAGTCCGTGTATGATCAGGCCTTTGCAGATTTCCGGATCAGCCATACGGGGATCGCACCCGACCCCAAGTCTTGCCAAAGATTTTGCAAAACATCTAACAGGTCCTTGGTATTTCGATACGAATTTGTCCCGAGCGCAATGTGAACAGCACTTGCGAATAGCCTGTGAGATTATAGGATTCCGATTTGGAGAGGGAGGCGATCTGTTTCTGGTTCCTGATCATAATACACCAATCCAGTGAATGACCTGAAGTCAAGAAAGGTATGTGAAACAGAAATGCAAGCCAAGCTTCGGTATCGACGGACCAGCAAATTCAAACGGGACTATAAACGTGAAAGCAGAACCTATTCCGATCTCGAAGAACTTTTGCGGCCAGTTATAAATCACCTGGTTGAAGGCATGGTGCTCCCAGAACAGCTAAAGGATCATCCCCTCAAGGGGAACTTGAATGATCATCGGGAATGCCACGTCAAACCTAACCTGATATTGATCTACAAGCGTGAAAATGGTGTTGTGACACTTACAAGAATTGGTTCTCACAGCGAATTGTTTGGTTGAATCTGAATCTGATCGGTCCCTGTTGACAAAGATAATCTCAATTTGATGATGTCCGGCTCCGGGGCGTCGAGGTGTCAGTTGAGGCGATTCGGGTCAGACCGGATTGGTTCAGGCGTGCGTTGGCAATGCGGAGCTTGGCGGCGGTTTCCTCAATCCTACCAGTGGTGATCCTAACGACATGGACAGCACAACTGATCAGTCAGGAGGCCCCGACCGATCAGATCACAGCGGGGATGCCGCCCTGTTACAATCGCACTCTTAAGCCGGGCCGGCATGCCCGGGAGAGGGTCGGAATGTCGGGAGTGGGCCCCGTGGCGTGATGGTCCGGTCTTCGAATGGGGTGGTGAAGGGAAGAGCGGTTCTGTATCGCATTGCATTCAGCCGATGGGTGACTTTGGGTTTTCATGAACAGGCATCATGACGGGTGGAGATTCGGGGATTGACCGGGTCTTTTCCCTGTTTTTGATCGCTGATGGGGGATGCAGGGACCCTCGACAGACGGAATGCCATCGGGATGCAGGAAAATGGTCAAGAGTCGAGTGGAATTGCCGCAATCGCCTTGCTGATGGCACCTGCGAACATATGCTTGACCGGAGACAGCGTATACCGGGCGGATATCAGTATTCCCACTTTCAGGGATTTGAGGAAATCGTTATCGATCTGCACAAATCGCATCAACCCTGCCGAGATATCTTCCCGAAAACCGAGTTTTGTATAAAGCCCTATCACCTGTCCGTTCGCGATCATCTTCTTGGCAACCGGCAGCGAGTCTGTGAACATTCTGGTTGGCAGGCTGTCAGCCACACCGCTGATTGCCGCATCAAACAGCGAGTGTTGGCCCCGTGCATCGATGGGGCGGACGAGCATGTAGTCCTTGAGATCGTCGATCGGGACTTTCCTGCGCTCGGCCAGCGGGTGGTCTGAGCGCATCACCACGCCGATGGGTGCCGACTTTTCCATGATGACCCGTGTGTCAGGATGATCTTCGTTTGTAAACGAAAATCCGATGTCGACACTCCCGTCAGCAACTGACCCGGTGATGTCCTCAGGGGATCCGGTCGTGAGTGAATACGACACGCCCGGATATTCGTTTGAGAACCTGTCCAGAACATCGGGCAGCAGGCCCAATGCCGCAGAATCGAGAGCCATGACCACGATATGCTCGTTCCGCGCTGCACGAATATCGTCGACGATTTCCTGTACCCGCTCAAAGTCATGCAGGGTTTTGCGGCAATGCTCGACAACAAACGAACCGGCGGATGTCAGGGCGACCCCGTCTGGAATTCGATCAAAGAGTCGGACACCCATCATGCGTTCGACATCAAGAATCTTGCGGTTGATGGTGGTGGACGAGACATTCAGAATTACCGCTGCCTTGCGAATGGACCCATGCCGGGCCACGGCATCAACATATCCCAGAAACCTTGAGTGAATCGTGCGTTCTTTCATGTCAGGTCACCGCTGCAAATTATGCATCACCATTAGGCATATACAGAGACAATATGCACTGCTAGATTGATGTCGTCAAGTGCCGCCGCAATCGGACGGCGATCCAGAAGAGGGCAAGATCATGATAAAATCAAAGGAGAACATCACTCGCAGAAGTGTTTTGGGCGGGCTGGCGGCCACGGGAGGTCTTGCGGCCTCCGGGACCTTCCTTGGGGTTGCTGCCGGCCGGGCGGCTGATATGCACACAATTCGGATGCAGTTGGGCTGGCTTGCCTCGAATGGTATCATGGGTGAAGTTGCTGCCGATGCATTGGGTTACTTTGCCGAAGAGGGTCTGGAGCTTGAAATTGTCCCTGGAGGTCCGAATATCGACGGCGTGGCGTCAGTGGCATCGGGTGCCAGCAATTTCGGATCGATCTCATCAAGTCCCTCGCTGATGCTGGCCCGGTCTGCTGGCATCCCGATCAAATGTGTTGCAGCGGGCTATCAGCAGCACCCATTCACCTATTTCTCCCTTGAGCGGGCTCCAGTCCGCGTTCCCGAGGATCTCATTGGCAAGAAAGTGGCAACACAGGGGACGGCCCGCATCCTCCTTCGGGCCCTCCTGGCAAAAAACGGCATTGACGAAGAGAGCGTCGAGGTGTCGGTCATGGGTGGCGACGTAGGACACCTGTTCCAGGCTGAGCACAGTTTAACGGCCCTGCTGAACAGCCAAC
>JAPOSK010000019.1 GCA_026709725.1 Paracoccaceae bacterium
CACGCAGCAGATCAATCAGGGACAGATGGATCGCTGGTCCCTTGTTGCAACCCTGAACTACCTGTCACATGACGCTGAATCACGGATCGTCCTGAGCAAACTGCCACAGATGAACTCTGACAGGGGCCGGAAAACCATCAGCCGCATGGTGGCGGTCGCGGCGTTGACACGGTCGGCCTTCATGAATGGGGATATCTCAACGGTCATGAGCCCGCGCACTGTGATCAACTGGGCCCAGAATGCGGAGATCTTCGGCGATATCGCCTATGCGTTTCGTGTCAGTTTCATCAACAAGTGTGATGAGCTGGAACGGTCGACGGTTTCCGAATTCTATCAGCGGAGTTTTGGGGAGGAACTCAGCGGGAGTGCAACCGCCATACGGGCTGCCTGACATGGCATGCCGGGTGACTAGGGCAACTTATCGGAAGGATCATCCGTGATGTCGCAGGATGCGACCAGCGAAGTCGATTCCTTCAAGAAGGCTCTGGCCGATACCACACGCTCGATTGCCGGCGATGGCGAACTCACAATCCGATTTACCAATGAAGCTCCGAGCCGCAACGGTGACGATATCCGTCTGCCGCAAATCACACCCCGCTCAAGTGCACAGGACCGGGCGGTCTCACGTGGGGTTGCCGATGCATTGGCCTTGCACATCCGCCACAATGATGATGCCACATTTGTCAAATATATGCCAAGTGGCGCCATTGCCCGCGACATCTACACAGCGATGGAACATGCCCGTTGCGAGGCTCTGGGGGCCCGGGCCATGGCTGGAGTTGCTGCCAATCTTCAGGCCCGTATGGCCGATTATGTGCAGCGGCGCGGCTATGGGGACATCACGATGGCAGCTGACGCCCCGCTTGCAGATGCTGTCGGCTTTCTCATCCACAAGCTGACAACCGGGAACGCACTGCCGGAGCAGGCCGAACACATGCTCGATCTTCGCCTTGGCGATATCATGGACAGGGCCCGCACGACACTTGATGATCTGGACGTGACCTGCAGTCAGGTTGATTTTGCACGTTATGCCAGACGGCTGATCAGTGAACTTGGCTATCATGACCAGCTGGGAAGCGATCCCGATGAAGCCAACCCGGAACCTGAGGATGATGAGGATGTCGAAGAGCAGACGGGGCGGGACGAGGCTGATTCGGATGACGGTGATGCGGGGGTGGACGATGAGGCATGCGGCCGGCAAATGGACGACCCGGAAGAGTCAACGATCCCGCTGGATGACCTTGGCATTGATGAGGCCGTCGTTGAGGATGCCCCGAATCCGGATTCGTCCCCTGATCCCGAGATCCGGCAGGCATCCCCATCTGAAGCCGATCCGGAATACCGCGTCTACTCATCAGAATTTGATGAAACGGTTCCAGCCGAAGATCTCGCTGACCACAATGAACTTGAACGTCTGCGCGCTATGCTTGATCAGCAACTTGAACCCTACAGGGGCTCAGCCGGGCGTTTGGCCAACAAGCTCCAGCGTCGGCTTCTGGCCCAGCAGAACAGGTCCTGGGAATTTGACAAGGAAGAGGGCATCCTTGATGCGGGTCGCCTGACACGAATCATCACCAACCCGACGGTCCCGCTTTCATTCAAGGTCGAGCGGGACATCGAGTTCCGGGATACGGTGGTGAGTCTGCTTCTGGATAATTCAGGTTCCATGCGCGGCAGACCGATTTCCATCGCAGCCATCAGCGCGGACATCCTGGCCCGCACCCTTGAGCGGTGTCAGGTCAAGGTGGAAATTCTCGGCTTCACAACGCGGATGTGGAAGGGTGGTGACAGCCGAAACCAATGGGCCAATTGCGATCGGACCATGGCTCCGGGTCGTCTGAATGATCTGCGGCACATCATCTACAAGAATGCCGATACACCCTGGCGGCGGACACGAATCAATCTCGGACTGATGATGAAGGATGGACTGCTGAAGGAAAACATCGACGGCGAGGCACTCGAATGGGCCCATTCCCGCCTGGTCATGCGACAGGAATCACGAAAGATCCTCATGGTCATATCCGACGGGGCTCCGGTTGATGATTCAACGCTCAGTGTCAACGCACCCAACTATCTGGAAAACCATCTCCACAATGTCATCCGGATGATCAACAACCGGGCGCAGGTCGAACTGCTTGCCATCGGTATCGGGCATAACGTCGCGGCCTATTACAGTCGGGCGGTGACAATCTCCGACCCGGATCAGCTCACCGGTGTCATGACCGGGCAGCTTGCTGAATTGTTTGGCACCTCTCTGCCTGCCAGCCGAACTCTGGCAGGCTCCAGATCCTATTGACCGCGCCACCGGACAGGACGTCAACATGACAGAACCTCTCGTTCGGGTCAGGCGGCATCTTGCCGGAGCCGGGATTGAGGCCCTGCTGGTCCCGATCGCCGACCGCTTTCAATCCTCACCGATTGCTGCTCATGACCAGCGCGTTGCCTGGCTTACGGGATATCAGGGAACGGCCGGTCTGCTGGCCATATCGTGCACCCGCACGGCCTTCCTCGTCGGCAGGCGTGATCGCGCGGAAGCCACAGAGCAGCTTGATCCCGCTCAGGTCCGCATCCTTCCCGGAACTCATGTGTCGCTTCGCGACTGGCTTACGGAAGAATCGGGCTCCAATCCGGTCCGGAGCGTGGGATACGACCCCGAGCTCCACACGCATGCAGCCATTTCGGCACTCAAATCAACCCTTGCGGAATCCGGCCTTGACCTTCGGCCCGTTCCGGGTTTCATTGATGGCCTCTGGGCCGAGCAGCCACCCCGCCCGATTGGCCGCCTGATCGAGCAATCCGAGTGTCATGCCGGCGAATCAGGCATGGCCAAACGGCAGCGGGTCCTGGCGCATCTCCGTAATGCAGGCCGGGACTGCCTGCTGGTCGCCAATCCCGAAAGTCTTGCCTGGCTCCTCAACCTGCGCAGTGACGCTGTCCCGTACAACCCAATCCCGCATGTGATTGGATTGCTTGATACAACGGGAGATGTGTCACTGTTCACCGATTGCCCTGAACATCCGTATACCGACCCGGGTCATCACGGGGTTCGGGTGATCGGGATATCCGAACTGGAATCCACGCTGCGATCACTCGTGGGGAATGTGCAGTATGACGGCAGCAGG
>JAPOSK010000600.1 GCA_026709725.1 Paracoccaceae bacterium
TCCGGGGTCTGATAATCCTTGTCGCTGTCGGCTTCTCGCTTCGTGACACACGACGCTAGTTCATGGAGAATCTATGGTTCTTGATTTGCTGATCCGTCGGAATCCGGCATTTGTTGAAGCGGCAATCTCATTGCATCAGCTCGGCAGGATTCCAGCCAATTCCTATGTGATTGACCTTGATGCGGTTGAAAGAAATGCCAGGGTATTTGCTGCTGAGGCCGGAAAGCGAAATCTCAAAGCATTTGCAATGACCAAACAGGTCGGGCGGCATTCAGGGTTCTGTCAGGCTGTGATGAAGGGTGGCATTGATCGTTCAGTTGCTGTTGACATGGCCTGTGCAATCGCCTGTGATCGAGCGGGGCTGAAAACCGGGCATCTTGGTCATCTCGTTCAGATCCCGTTTCATGAAGCAGGTTTTGCAGCCTCTGTTCTGCAGCCGGACTACTGGACTGTTTTTTCGGATGAAAAGGCGTCACAGGCGGCAGACGCCGCAATCCGCTCGGGGAGAGAGCAGGCACTTCTGGCAAGGATTCAGGATAAGGGTGATACATTTTACCGTGGCCATGAAGGAGGCTTTGATGCTGATGATATCCTGGCAACCGCAGACAGGATGGATGCGCTTCGGGGAGGTCGGTTTGCCGGGATCACGACATTCCCGGCACTTCTCTTCGATGCCGAGACGCGCAGGGTCACACCCACGCCCAATCTTGCCACACTGAATCGTGCAGCCGAGACCCTTGCAGCAGCCAGCCGGTCAGGCATTGAAATCAACGCTCCGGGAACGACATCGTCAGCGGTCTTGCCCGCACTTGCCGATGCAGGCGCCACACAGGTCGAGCCTGGCAACGGGCTGCACGGCACAACGCCCCTGCATGCAACCGAGGATCTGCCTGAAGACCCGGCTGTTCTCTACCTGACCGAAATCTCCCATCACCATGGCGGGAGCGCCTATTGTTATGGCGGCGGTCTCTATATCGATCCCGTATTCCCGAAATACCAGGTTCGCGCCCTTGTTTCCTCCTCGCCCTCAATCGGGCGGGCAAGGTTGCGGGATGTGGAGATCCCGGATGTTTCGGCAATTGACTATTATGCCATGGTTGATGCCACTGGCCCCGACAGTCCCGCCGCCGGAAATACCGTCATATTCGGATTTCGAGGCCAGGCCTTTGTCACGCGTGCCCTGGTCACCGGAATCAGGGGCGTTGAGCATGGCAACCCTCATGTTACGACCATTGAGAACGGTTTTGGTGACAGGGTCAACTGGCCGGGCAGCCATTCACAATGACTGTTCAGCCCCTCTTGTCCCTCAAGAACATCCACAAGGCGTTTGGTGGCATCATTGCCATTCAGGACTTTTCGCTGGAGATGTTTCCAGGTGAGATTGTTGCCCTTGTCGGTGATAATGGAGCCGGAAAGTCAACATTGATCAAGATCATCTCCGGCATTCATCATCCGACAGCAGGAACCATCAGCCTTTATGGCGAGCCGGTGCGATTCGCTGATGCCAGTTCCGCACGCCATCGGGGCATTGAGGTTGTCTATCAGGATCTTGCGCTTGCTGATGAACAGCCTGTTTTCATGAACATGTTTCTCGGTCGCGAGTTGACACGGAAGCCTTTCGGATTTCTGGACAAGACCCGAATGCGTCGGGAAACCCAGGCAGTCCTGACCCAGCTTGATGTCCGTATCCCGTCAGCCAGTTCAATTGTCAGGGATCTCAGCGGTGGCCAGCGGCAGGGAATCGCGATTGCACGCGCAACACACTGGGCAAGCAATCTGATCCTGCTGGATGAGCCAACGGCCGCTCTCGGCGTCGCTGAAACGGCCAGGGTTGAGGAACTCATCGCCTCACTCAGGCAGCGGAATATTGCAATTCTGATGATCAGCCACAGCCTTGATCAGGTGATGCGGCTTTCCGAC
Organism: Paracoccaceae bacterium; assembly: GCA_026709725.1. GTDB lineage: Bacteria > Pseudomonadota > Alphaproteobacteria > Rhodobacterales > Rhodobacteraceae > MPNP01. Next base: position 1,921 of record JAPOSK010000600.1, read on the forward strand.
CGCATCTGTGTCCTGCGGCGTGGCGAGCAGATCGGTGTTCATCGAACAGCAGAGACAGGCAAGAATGCGATCGTATCCATGATTACAGGTGTTGGCACATGAGTACAGTGATGGCATCCGAGATTGCCGAAATCCCGGAGATGCTGGCAAGGCAGGTCGATCAGATCGAGATCTATTATGATGTTGGTCGTCAGTTGAAAAAAGACGGAACATGCGGCTTCATAACCTGTGCCCGCGGAACTTCAGACCATGCCGCAACCTTTTTCAAATACCTCATGGAAACGCGGACCGGATTGCCAGTGGCCTCGCTTGGTCCATCAATCGCCTCGGTCTACGAGACTCCCCTGCGGGTTCAAAACTTCACCTGTATGACGTTTTCACAATCCGGCGGCAGCCCGGATCTGGTTGCTTTCCAGAATGCGGCAAAGGCAGGTGGCGCCCGAACCATTGCGGTTCTGAATGTCACGGAGAATCCCGTTGGAGCAGGTGCCGGCACGGTGTTGCCACTGCATGCCGGCCCGGAACGCGCCGTCGCGGCAACCAAATCCTTTGTTGGCATGCTGTTTGCATCCCTGGCGATTTACTCAGGCTTTCGTGATGACAGGGAGCTGCGGCGGGCATTTGCGTCCCTTCCGGACCTGGCCTCCGCTGCACTGATGTCAAGCTGGACCCGCGCTGCATTGCCTCTGGCCAACTCCCATTCGCTGTATTGTATCGGCAGGGGGCCGGGTCTTGCAATCGCAGCTGAAGCGGCGCTCAAACTCAAGGAAACCTGCCGGATCCATGCAGAAGCCTACTCAGCCGCCGAGGTCCGGCATGGACCGATTGCAATCGCTGACAGTCAACTGGGCGCACTGATATTTGGCGCCCGTGGCAGGGCCAATCATTCCATCAATGATGCAGCCAAGCGGCTGAAAAGCAAGGGGGCATCGGTCTTCCTTGTCGATGAGGACAAGCGGCGGGACATATTACCGGTCCCCGTTGCAGCACATGATCTCTTTTCTCCACTGCTGCAGGCCGTGGCATTCTACAGCTTTGTCGAAAGGCTTGCATGCGATCTCGGATATGATCCTGATGCACCGGTGGGGCTGGACAAGGTGACAAGAACAATGTGATGCACACATCTGCCTTTCAGGCCTGAGGCAATGTCCGGGATGACCTGATTGATTGTTGTCCCGGGGTGGCGGGCCCGA
>JAPOSK010000437.1 GCA_026709725.1 Paracoccaceae bacterium
CGAAGCACATACCACTGCTCACCGTCTGCATTCACGCCGGTTTCCGCTTCGAACTCAAGCCCGGTTTGCCCCGTGATCGTCTGGGCCAGATACTCGGGCTCAAGCGATGTCCGCATCCTCGTCTGCCTCCGGTTCTGGCAGGCTTTCCACCAGCTTTCGCAGAATACGCGTCACCTCATACCGCATGTCCTTGAATGCCTCCGCCGTCTTGTCGGTGGTCGCACTGAGCTCCGCCACACAAAGCGCCCAAAGCACCGAGTCCATTCCCTGCACCATTACGCCTTGTGGTAGTAAGGGTGCTGCGTATTGATGCGCACGGCCTTGTGCCGTTCGATCATTGCCGGCTCGAACAGCAGTCCGTCCTCCACATCCTCGGCCGGCTGGACGAATACTTCACCCGGCCTCTCAGCCGAACTGATCTTCAACTTCATCTTGAACAGGCCGTGCTCGTTCTTGACGGTCACCTCGCCTGTATTGGGATCACTTATGTTGACTTCAGCTCCCCCAACCTCCGCTTCCTTGTTCCGGATCGAGTTGTTCGAGGCCTCGTGGGCATTCTTTGCCTTGCTGGCGATATCTTTGTTTCGTCCTTGGCGGTATCGACGATTGGCCTCGCGGCGGGGCGCTGTCAGAAACTGGTCCTTCAACCAGATCCAGAGTTCATCGTTGAGGATGATCTGCGATTTCTTGATATCGAGATGGAACGCGTCATCCAGTTTGTGGTCGAAGGAGAATTCGATTCTCAACAGGGTGCTGTGCGGTTCTTTCTGGAACATACCCAGCCAGTCTGCTTCATGAATCAGCCGTTCTTCCCGGTATATGTAAAGACCCTGCATGCTTGACGAGAGCCTTGCTGCTTTCGCTAGCTTGTCATCCGGAAATTCTTCGCGGCGCGGCAGGATATATGCCCGAACATGAAACTTGTCCCCTGTGCCTTCGACCTCGACCGATTCTTCGGCTACCAGTTCTGACAACGTCTTCTGAAACGGATCCCACGGGGCAACCCGTTCTCCGTTCACCCTGATTTCGACGTCCCGTGCACGCTTGTCCGACTTGTCTAGGAATCGTTGATAGATCATCGCGATATGCTCGCTGAGTTCCCCGCAACGCTTCTTCAGCGCCCTCCGTGCATGACCGCCTGCAGGATCCTGATAATCCCTGAGCAATCGGTCGACCTTGTTCCAGAGAACAACGGTGCCCGCCGAATCCGGTGCCAACTCGTTGAGATGTTCGAGTGCCTCTTCGTCCGGCTCATCCGACATTTTCAAAAGCCACTGCTCGCTCTCCACCACATGGTCAAGATCCCATGTCGCCATCAGTGCCTGCACATCGCCCGACGCGCGCGATATCAACGACAGGTGACGGCAGAAGGCGGTTGAGGCCGTTTTCAGGCCGAGCCCGTATTTCCCCAAGCTTGCCGGATCCGGCCGTTTGGGCGAGCCGTACTGCATCGCCTGAACGAGCCCACCCCTGTCCATGCCACAGCCGTCGTCGGCGATAGACAGCTGAACATTTCCCCGATAATCCTGTTCGACCCGAACACTTACCTTCTTCGCCCCTGCGGCAATCGAATTGTCCACTAGGTCAGCAACGGCCGTTTCAAAGCTGTAGCCGGTGTCGCGCAGTCCTTCGATCGTCCGCCCAGGATTGGGTATGGACTCGATATTTTGCATTCTGGACCTGCTCTTCCTTTCAGATATTAACCACTTTCCACCCGGCACCCAGTCGAATAACAGTTCCCTCTGCCTCGTTCATTGACACGGGCTGCGCACTCGAGCGTCGGTAAGAAATGGAGTAATTGCCACCGCTATCCCGATTCATCAGGACTTCATCTCCGGTCACCAACCCCAACTCCCGGATATAACGCGTCATACGGGTAAGCCTGTATTCGTTGCGTGTTCCACCGAAAAGGCGGTTGTTGTAGTAAATGAAAGCAAATTCCCAATACTGTCCTGCATCATCCTCGAAATGCAGATGAGCGCGGGGGTTGAGTTCAGATTCATTGAGCGCGGGAAAGAACGAAAGAATGCACTCCTTCTTTGGTATCAGCAGCCCGGCCTGGTGACCGCCGGTCTCTCCCGAGTCATTCGCGCTCAGGACTTTGGAAATCGTCAGTTCCATCCAACGCCAACCGATCTTGTAGCTGATGGCGATGGTGAGCGCTCTAGTGCTGCCACAATGTCTTGGTAGTCCTCTGCCTTGCCCTCCACTCCGATCACCGCTGATCCGGCAATGTCCCGTTTGCGCCGCAACCGCTCATCCATGGCTTCTTCAACTGTTCCCGCGCAAATCAGTCGTCGCACAGTCACAGGACGTTCCTGTCCTCGCCTATGTGCCCGTGCCGATGCCTGGTCTTCAAGTGCAGGGTTCCATTCAGGATTATAGTGAATGACATGATTCGCAGCGGTTATGTTCAATCCCGAGCCCCCAGCCCGCGGATTCAGAACCAGCACCGCGGAACCGCCATATCCAGAAAACATATCAATCAGGGGCTGACGGTCTTCAATGTCCAAACGCCCGTCAAGCGTTGCAGACATCACACCAAGTTTGCTTGAAATCATGTTTGCAATCAGATCTGCCATCTTGGTGTACGAAGTGAACACAAGCACCTTCTCACCAAGGGCGAATATTTCCTCCAAGAGTTCCTCAAGACGCCCAAACTTGGAGAATGTTTCGGCTTGAAAACCCCACTCGTTTCCTACGATATCGGGATGGGCACAAAACTGTCTGAGTTTTCCCAGTGATACCAGTGTCGCCGCCCGCCCATACTCCGCTAGAATCCTTTCCCGCAATTCATCGTATGCGTTAGCTTCAGCTTCATCCAACTCCAGAATCTCCGGAACGTCGATCCGCTCCGGAAGATCATGGGCGACCTCCGATACCCGCCGGCGCAGCACCAAGGGCGATACGAGCGGTTCCAGCTTGGCCGCTGCCTCCGTGTCCTCCCCGTACCGTCCATCAAAGCTCTTCAGGTCACCTAGATACCCGGGCAATGCAAAATCCATGATGGACCACAGATCCCGCAATCGATTCTCGACCGGTGTCCCGGTGACCGCCAATCCCGCCTTGCGCCCACTCTG
>JAPOSK010000058.1 GCA_026709725.1 Paracoccaceae bacterium
CTGATGACGGCGTGAATCGGAGGATGCCGGCAGCGGGAGCGTTCCGGGTGAGGGCAGGATCAGGCTGATTCCGCTCCGGCGCTTTCCTGAACGGCGTCGGCCCGGGATTTTCCGGCCAGATTCATCGCAAGGGTTGCGGCCATGAACTCATCAAGATTGCCTTCAAGAACCGAATCGGCATCCGGTGTGCTGAGGTTGGTCCGCAGGTCCTTGACGAGTTTGAAGGGTGTCAGCACATAGGAACGGATCTGATTCCCCCACCCGGCATCACCGCGCTGGTCATGCAGCTCCTGAACCTTGGCCATGCGCTTGCGGAGCTCAAGATCATAAAGACGTGATTTGAGTGCCAGCATGCAGTTGCTGCGATTCATATGTTGTGATTTTTCGGATGAGCTGACGACAATTCCGGTCGGGATATGTGTCATCCGGACGGCCGAATCGGTCTTGTTGACATGCTGACCGCCGGCACCTGATGCACGGAATGTATCAACCCGCAAATCAGCCGGATTGATTTCGATTTCGATGGTTTCATCAACCACCGGATACACACCAACCGATCCAAACGTTGTATGCCGTCGATCTGAACTGTCAAAGGGTGAATTGCGGACCAGCCGGTGCACACCTGATTCCGATTTCAGCCAGCCATAGGCATTGCGCCCGATGATTCGGCCCGTGTAGGATTTGAGGCCGGCATCACTGTCACGATTCTGGGCGATGAGCTCAACCCTGTATCCATGCTGACGGGCCCAGCGTTCATACATCCGCACCAGCATCGCAGCCCAGTCGCACGCTTCGAGACCACCGGCTCCGGCCTTGATTTCAAGAATTGCATCATTGCCATCAGCCTCATCACCAAGCAACGCCTCAATCTCCTGCTTGCGCGCCCGCACCCGCAGGGCATCAAGTGTCGCAGCGGCCTCATTGATGATCTCCTGATCACTCTCCTCCTCCGCAAGCTCGATCAGCTCAACCGTATCCTTGAGTGCCATTTCAATTTCTGCTGTGGAGTCAAGCATGACCGAGAGTGCCTGACGCTCCTTCATGATTGTGCTGGCTTTCTGGGCATCAAGCCAGAAATCGGGTTCCTCAACGATCGTATCGAGCTCGCGAAGGCGATCCTGCACACGCAAGCCATTCTGGCGCTGATGGAGGAGATGCAGGGACTTCCTGACAGCATCAATATTGTCCTGGATTTCTGCACGCATGATCCGCTCTTGTCATTCCCGGTTGTGATCACCACCCTGACAGCGGGATCGTTTTTCCTTTCTCCACAGGCAATTACCGCCTTGGTTGAAAAATGTGAACGCGGAACCTTGACTTGATCCTGCTATCTGCTACCCTGTGCATAGCAGGTGCGAGTGCGTGTGAAATGAAACCGGTCCCGAGAGACCTGGACAAGGCACACGGCGTTTATGGTCTATCAAGATGCGGTAGACATCGGAGCCACTGGCCGACTGTCTGGTTTCCAACCGGTTTGCAATGACCGGCACTGGTATCTGCGAACAAATTCTTTGCATGTTATCAAACGATAATGGAGTGCATTCAGACCCGTGACAAGGATAAATTGGTCAGGATTATCGCCGTTGGAGGATACACAATCCAACGATAATCCGGACAATGGATCGGCCCCGGCCGCCTGTGATGTGACGATAACCGAGAGACGGAGGGGCTGTTGGCGTCCATCCGTTGACCGATTCGCTGACTCTGGGATTCTGACAGCTCCAGAAAGCGAAAGGTCCCTATGTCCAATGCTCTTCTTGTTGATGCGACCTATGAAGGTGAGTCTCGAATTGTCGCGCTTGAGAATGGTCAGATTCAGGAACTCTATTATGAGATCAGTGACCAGGATCCCATTGTCGGAAATATCTATCTTGCCGTCATAGAACGCGTCGAACCAAGTCTTGAGGCGGCGTTCGTTGATTACGGTGCCTCCCGTCACGGTTTTCTGTCAATCCGACAACTCCATCCGTCCTTTTATCGCAAGGCGGGTGAGGTCAAGGCGGATGGACAATGGATTGACAATGAGATCCTGAATACGTCCGAGCCGAAGGAAACCGTTCCGGAAATTATCAGCGGCTCGGAACGCTTCAGTGGTGGTATCCTCGATCTGAAGGACTATTCCATTGATTTTGCCGCGATGGAGCGAGTCAGTCAGGATGATTTCGTGTCCACAAGGGAGCGGCAGCCAAGACCCGAGTCAACGAGAGCAGAGGGTCGAAGCCGCAAGAGCGAGACGCTGCCCCGCATCGAGACCGTGTTGCATCCGGGTCAGGTTATCCTCGTGCAAATCTCCAAGGATGAGGTCAATGCCAAGGGTGCGGCATTGACAACCTATCTCAGCCTGCCCGGGCGGTATTGTGTGCTTCTGCCGCTCAGTGGTCGGGGCTGCGAGATCAGCAAGAAAATCACCGACAGAAAAACCCGCAACACGCTCCGGTCCATCTATGAAAGTCTTGTTGTGCCGGAGCATGCGGGTGTCATCATGCGCTCCGTCCTGAACAATCCGGACAGGGACAAGATCGCTGCAGACTTCAATTATCTGATGACGCAATGGGCGGAGATACAGAAAAAAATCAGACGGGAACGCGCGCCGGGGCTGATCCACACAGAAGGCACAATCATTCACCGCATCCTGCGGGATCTCGACACGCGCATGATTGACAAGATTGTCGTTGATGGTGAGAGCGGTTACCAAAAAACACAGGCTGCAGTCGGGGACATGATGCCGGAGATCCTGCCCATGCTTCAACGGCATGACAGCGACAGGCCCCTCTTTTTCGAAGAGGATATTGAGCAGCAGCTGTTCATGCTTCAGCAGCCCCGGATTGATCTGAAATCCGGTGGACAGATCGTTATCGAGCAGACCGAGGCCCTGGTATCAATTGATGTGAATTCAGCCAAGGCCAGCCAGGGATCAAATGTCGAGGAAACCGCCCTGCAGACCAATATCGAGGCAGCCGTTGAAGTTGCCCGTCAACTCCGGCTGCGTGATCTGGCCGGGATCATTGTCATCGATTTCATCGACATGAATGAACAAAGACACCGCAATGAGGTCAAGCGGGTCCTGAACCGTG
>JAPOSK010000134.1 GCA_026709725.1 Paracoccaceae bacterium
CAGGCCGAAAGAATTTCGCCTAACCGAGAATTACCGCAGTTCGCGGGCCATTGTTCGGGTTGCAAATCACCTGCGTCCTGGCGCTCTGACAGAAACTGATTTTGCTCTTGAGGGAGAAGTCAGGGTTTATCCTCTCCCCTCAGAGGAAGAGGAAGCAAATCGGATTCTTTCCATCGTAATTAAACTCATGGAAGCAAAGCATCACCCTGATATTGAGGGGGATATATCCGTCGATAACATGGCTGTTACCGCTCGAAACAGATTTGTATTTTCTGCACTCGAAGCAGCGCTTAAAGAACAGAACATCAATTACAAACTCAAGGTTGGAGAGCGCGAAAAAATGCCCGCCTCATTCTTTGGTCGAGCTCTGGATTCCGCATTGAGGGTCAAGATCAACCCAAACGACTGGGTTGCCGGCAGGAAACTGTGCCATATTCTTGAAATACCTGCTCCGGCAGAATGGGGAAATGCAGATCTGTTCGACCATTTCAGAAACTGTCTCAATCAGGCAAAAGGCGTCCACAATGTCTTGGCCAATGAACTTCTGGATCAAATCAACAGTATGGATTTGGAGGAGCCAAATATATTGAATTTCGAGGAGCACTTCAAGACGAGGATCACTGAGTTTGCGGTTGCAGAAAGCGATGATGAGAAAAAGCTGGAATTTGACCGTAGCCTTGAAGAGTTGCAGGAGTTTTCTGGCATGTGGATAAGGTTCCGGGAACTTGGTCTTGGCAACACGCTTGGAGCCTTTCGCAACGCAATGGCTCTCGGTAGATTAAGTCCTGAATTGCCAGATGACGGATTAACTTTAAGCACGGTTCATTCGATGAAGGGTCTTGAGAAGGATATCGTGTTCTTGATGGGATTTTGTGAAGGCATTTTTCCAGACTACCGCGCAAATACGAAGGCGGAGATCGACGAAGAGAGAAATACCGCTTTTGTTGCCGTCACACGCGCACGCCGACTGCTTTACATCACTTATCCCAGGTCCCGGGTAATGCCATGGGGTTCCCCCCGGCGTCAGTCACCCTCTCAATTTATTGCCGAAATGAATCTTGCCTGACTTGCCGGCATCCACCCGATCAAGTTGTAATCGTAACTGTTCAGGTTCTTGAGCCATGAACTGCGGGCTTGAAGGGGGATCGGCGGATTGAAGCGAACTCCGGCTCTGCGACCCGGTCCATCAACCCGTCCGGCGGGCCCGCAGTGTCTCCAGCAGGTTCCGGCCCTGTTTGCGGGCCGTCTCCAGCACAGCCTGCAGCACCTCTCCCGGTTGTTCCGCAACCGCAGGACCCGGTTGTGGCCCCGTCGTCGATCAGGCTGGCCCTGGCCCTATAATACACCATCCTTGGCCTCCGCGTCATTCATGTGCATCCTGATGCTCTCTCATGTTCTGATTGCAAACAGACGCCCCCGAGGGCCCGAATCCCCTGCCAGAGCTTCTCCGCCCCGGCACCTGCCGCTCCCCAAGCCCTCTTCTCAGGGCAGGCCCGGACGGGCGGTCAAATCAGGTCGGGACTCCGGGAGCAACGGCCCTCGCGGCGGATTCGGACCATTTGATCGCTGATTGGGGATATTGATGATCTTGATGAGACTGACTTGATCTTTTATAAAGAAAATGTGGATGTGGTGGTCCCGCTGATAGCGTGATGTGGGGGTATCGTTTTCTGCATCAGGCAAGCCCTGGGTTTGAATGTTTGACACCCTGATCGCGTCAGATCGTTTTTTCCGGGGGATTGGTGTGCCGGTCTGCCTTTTTCAGTTGATTGACCGCAATGTTTGATTCCACGATTCATCGGATTGCCGAGCCAAGAGTTTGAGCCAGAGATTGAGGGTTTGTATCGTTGCGGGCCTGAGAGGTATCGCCCGTATCCCCCGGGGTGACACAACAGATCTCCTCGTTCTGCCGGACCTCAGTCGTGAACTCTGCGATCCATCCGGTATTCATGGTCGGCAGAGGGCGGCTCACCCGGTTCTTGACATGCTTCGGGATGGGAGAATAGCATGTCGGTGCACTGTCATTATCCCGGCGATCAGGATGATCGATGCGGGTGGCAAGCATGCAATGTGCATGCTTGCACTTGATGCCAGCGGTGCCATCATTGGCCAGCATGTTCTGATGTGCGGACTGTCAGATGAGGGTGTTTCCGGGCAATCCGGTCATGGCTCTCAGTATGAATTGAACAAAAAGCCTCTCATTGTGGTTGATGCGCCGGCAGGCAGGATCGGTCTCTGTTCAGGTCACGGCCTTGCGTCAGCAATGCATTGCCGACTCACTGCGCAGACAGGTGCCGAAATACTGGTGCTGGCTGGAGCGGGCCGGTGGCCGGAATCAGGTGAACAGCGATCTGTTCTCAACCGGGCACGGGCAATTGAAACGGGAGCCTATGTGATTGCTCCCGCCGGGGGAGGCATTGATCAGGAAATCATGCTCGTTGATCCCTGGGGGCGCGTGCTTGGCCGTGTTTCAGATGATGTCGAGACTGTCGTATTTGATCTTGCTCTGGTGCGGGGTGCGCGATGCCGATTGCCCGCGCTTGAGCATGATCGACCATTTCAGCTCATGAATGACTCCGTATGAGGCCATGATCTGCTGCTGTCGCTGAATCTGATCAGGATGCGGTCAGATTGTCGAGTTCATCCATAACCGTTTCATAGGATCCGTATTTGGCAACGATCCTCGCATGGCGGATTCGCTCCCGCTGGACAACGACGATCAGCCCGGTGATCCAGAGAAGGAATGCGGCCAGTATGAAAAGGAATTCAAATCCCTGGAAGGGATAAATGGCACCGACCAGAGTCAGGTCTGTCTCCCAGGTGGTCAATCCGGTTGTTGTCATGACATTTCCCTAATCATCCCTGCCATCCCTGTTGATGAAATCTTCCACAGCATTTCGGAAGTTCCCGGACGCCTGCTCGTCTTCCATACGCCTGTCAATCCCCATCCCCAGCAGCTCGATTTCTATTGGAATTCGCAAGAGACGAAATCGCTGCAAAACCCGGGCCGCAAGATAGCCAGGCAAGAATCCGAGGACGGCAAAGAGAATGAGT
>JAPOSK010000445.1 GCA_026709725.1 Paracoccaceae bacterium
GAGGGGACCTCTGTTCGTGCCATTGATCCGGATCAGCGTGCCAATCTGATTCAGCCGATTTTCCAGGATCCGTTTTCATCCCTCAATCCCCGAAAAACTGTTGCCCAGATTGTTGGCCTGCCACTCCGCCTGCAGGGCACGGGTGCAGAGGAGACGGCATCCCGCGTTGCCGGGATGCTGGAATTGGTTGGTCTGCCACGGCGCATGGCCGGCTCCTTTCCCAATCAGATGTCGGGTGGACAACGGCAGCGGGTTGCCATCGCCCGGGCCCTGATCAGCAAACCCCGAATCATCATCTGTGATGAGCCGACATCAGCCCTTGATGTCTCTGTGCAGTCGCAAATCCTGAACCTCCTGCGGGAGCTCCAGGCTGAACTTGGTCTGACCTACCTGTTGATCAGTCACGATCTTTCGGTTGTCCGACATATGGCCCACTCGGTCATGGTGATGTATCTTGGTCGCATTGTGGAACATGCAACAGCCGAAACTCTCTTTAATAGACAGCGTCACCCCTACACCCGTGCCCTGCTTGACACCGTCCTGTCAACAACACCAGGCCAGGGTCTTCCGGACATCAGGCTCACGGGCGAATTCCCCAACCCCATCGCACCGCCCGCAGGGTGTCCCTTCCATCCGCGGTGCCATTACCGCCAGGAGCGATGTCAATCGGAACGGCCGGAATTCACGGGCACCGGCCCGCACAGGTCCGCCTGCCTCTTCCCGCTGAATACCCCGTGACAGATTGAACCCGTAACATGCTCCCTCCCGCCACTGTGACCGGCAACAAAGGATTGGTTGTTTCACAGCATTTTGCGGCATCTGAAGCCGGTGCCGAGGTTCTGCGGGCCGGGGGAAGTGCCATGGATGCCGTTGTCGCAACCTCTCTGGTCCTCTCCGTTGTCGAGCCGTGGATGAGTGGGCTGGGCGGCATTGGCTATATTATTGCCGGATTACCAGGTAAAAATCCTGAAGTTATTGACTTTTCTGCTCGCTCGCCAGCAAAAATCCTCGCCGGTGACTACCCGGTCACCAGGGGTGTGAGCAATGACATATACCCATGGCCGACTGTCAGGGATGACCGCAATGTCAGGGGACCGCTCGCTCTCTGCGCTCCCACACTGACACAGGGTCTTGAGTGTGCCTGGAATCGGTATGGGCGCATGCCCTGGGCGGAACTGGTTCAACCGGCCATTGATCATGCCGGCAAGGGCGTTCCAGTTGACTGGTATACCCAGCTGATCATCGGTTCGGTTGCCTCCGAGCTCCAATGCGACCCGGACACTGCCGCCGTCTTTCTCAATCCGGATGGCACCGGACGGACAACCGGCTGGACAGCAACTGCGAAACAGAATTTCTCAGTTCCAAATCTTGACAGGACGCTGGAGTGCATCGCCCGCGACGGGGCTGATGCCCTCATTCGCGGGGATCTCGCTTCCCCAATCATCGACGACCTTCAGGACAAGGGCAGCCGGATCGCGCCAGATGATCTCATCACCGCCCAGCCCACTCTCCATGACCCGGATTGTTCTGCATTTCCGCAGGGTTCAACCCTCTGGACCGTCCCCGGTCAATCGGGCGGACCGGCTGTTCAGCACATGCTCAGGACATGGTACGGAAATGAAGGTGCACATCCTGCTCCGCCGGATGAGGATTTCCATTGCCATCAGGCCGTAACCGGCATCAGAATCCTGCAGGAACGTCTCGCCTGTCACGGTGATGCCGGAATTCCGGCGGAAGCCCCCAGCTGCACAACCAATTTTCTTGTCATTGATCGCGCGGGACTCGTGGTGGCCGTAACGCAATCGCTGCTGTCGCTCTTCGGCTCCAAGGTTCTTCTGCCCCGCACCGGTATCCTCATGAACAATGCAATGGCACTCTTTGATCCGATGCCCGGACGCCCCAACTCCATCGGTCCGAACAGGCGACCCCTTGCCAACATGTCTCCAGCACTCCTTGAGACAGCCACTTCCCGACGGATTGCCATCGCAGCCTCGGGGGGCCGCCGGATCATGCCGGCCATTGCCCAGATTCTCGGCTTTCTGATTGCAACGGGATGCCGGATCGATGAGGCGATGGCTGAACCACGCATGGATTTTGCGGCAGATGGAACCATTGTTGCCGACGACCGCCTCCCCGGGCACACGCTTGATGCCTTGCGGGCAATTGGATCCGTCGTGATCGCCAAACCCACCATCCTCCCCTTCAATTTTGCAATCGTCAATGCTGCCGAACAGGCCCCCGATGGCACAATCCACGGGGTTGCGGAGCCATGCTGCCCCAATGCTGCAACCCGGATTGCCTGAATCCCGAACTGACATTCATATGCAGCATGGAGTGTGATCCTCGTATGGCTGACTCGGGAATCTGCACGTCCCTGATAACAGGTGATCTGCCAAAATCGCATTGAGCCCCGATCAGTGATCTGGCGAAACATCGGGCCCTGTCCCGAATGTTTCGCGGCAGTACCCATCCATGCCACGTCCCGGACCCGTGCCAGCCGGCTCCGTCTGGCACGGGCGGCTCCAAGGGAGGATTGGTGGAGGGTTGGCGGCCGAATCAGGCCGGGAGCCGGGGTGCGTCGGGAGATGTCATGAAAGGTCGGCCATGGGAGATTCGCTCCCGCGATGTCTTGACATGCTGGTTCGCATAATTAATCCCCGGCCATATCTGAAAATCCTCCCTGTTCTCAGGGGAAAGAAACCGCTACAATGCCCGCAAGTGCAACGCCACCCGCATCCTGAATGATCTGGAGACAGCCATGAAACAACTGATGAAATTCGCCCCCCCACATAGCAACCCTTGTAACTGCTCGCGGTATTGCCCGCAACGGCCCTCGCACAGGCAACGCTGACCGCGCCGGGGCTGAAGGGCCCGCTGGCTTGCGTAACTCAGGGGGAGACAACCCTATACGATGTTATGGACATTGGCACTGTCTCATCCAACAGCGCGGTTGTTGGGGTCAAGGCGTTTAACAACCTCTACAGTGAACTGAGGCGGCTCTCTGGAGACGGCGGGCCTAATTCCTTTGGCATTGTATATTCAGTA
>JAPOSK010000128.1 GCA_026709725.1 Paracoccaceae bacterium
TGAACCTGCACAACGCTACTGTCCGGCTGGCGTCTATGAAGTTATCGAGAGCGGCGATGGACCGGAGTTCAAAATCAATTTTCAGAATTGTGTCCATTGCAAGACATGTGATATCAAGGATCCAAGCCAGAACATCAACTGGACCCCTCCCCAGGGGGGTGACGGCCCGAACTACCCCAATATGTGAGCCGAACGCATGATCACGCCACGGTGTCTCTCCGGTCATTATCCGCCAGAAGATTCAGTTCTGTCCGGGACCCGCACTCCTCAGACGGCTTTCATGGGTCTGCTCATTGCCATCTTCATAACCCTGACGTCCGGCCTGGCAGCCAAGCCCAATATTGAGGCATTTCTCTACGGATACCACACCGCGCGCAACCTTAACTATCAGGATGCCGAGGCCGCGATCGACACTGCGATCAGGGCCGATCCGGACAGCGTCGAGGTTCGCACAACCGCACTGTATACCTATCTCGCCACCGGTCGGATTGAAGAGGCCTTTGCGATCGCCCGTTCACTCCATGCCGATGGCATATCCAACCCCATTCTGGACACCATCCTGCTGACAGACGACTTCATCAACAACAACTCTGAAAAAATCATATCCGGCACCCTCGACAGTTCTGCCACCTCACCTGTCCTCGACCGCCTGGCGTTGGCGTGGTCATTGCTTCGGAGCGGTCAGATTGAGGAATCTCTCGCAAGTTTTACCAATGCCAATGATCCGGATGACATTGCGATTATCATGGACTTTCACCGCATACTGGCCAATGCGCTGACGGGCAATACCGGTATTGCGCTCGAATTGGCCGAGGCCCATGAGACCCACCCGGACTCCATCGCCGGTGATCTGTTATATGTCAGGGCCCAGTTGCTCGCCAGTACGGCGAACCGCGAACAGGCCCTCGCGTTGCTCGATGAGAAGCCGTATTCCGAAAATGACCCCCGTGCTATCCGCCTGATGTCCCTGCGTAATCGTCTCGCGGCGGGTGATACAATCCATTTTGACTATATTGACTCACCGGCTGATGGTCTGGCGGAAGCATTCGCCATGCTGAGCCGGTTACTGATTGTCAGTGAGCGGCACGGCGAATCTGTGCTCCATCTGCAGCAGGCCAATGCCCTGGACCCGGACAATGACCTGATCACACTTAATCTTGCCTCGCTGCTTTATGAAGTCGGCAATCCCCTTTTGGCAGGACAAACCCTGAGCGATGGGCCGCATGATGCAGTCTTTGGCAACAATTACGGCCAGTTGAAGGCGCGTGCCCTCTACAAGAACGGTGAAACAGAAACAGCGTTTTCAATCCTCAACGAAATGATTGAAGAGGATCCGGTTTCATACACCCCGCCCTTCGTTCTGGGCGAACTCTATCGAATGGAAGAACGCTACAGGGAGGCCATTGATGCCTATGATACAGCCCTGGAGCGCATGGAAGCCAATGATGCTGTCACCAAAGGCTGGACGATCAACTTCTATCGTGCCGTCTCCTACATGGAACTTGATGAATGGGGTGCCGCTGAAGCAGATTTTCGTGCGGCCCTGGAAATTGCCGGCAGGACACCCTTCCTCTTGAATTATCTTGGCTATTCACTTGCTGACCTTGGCATCAAACTTGATGAAGCCGAAACCATGATCCGGGAAGCTGTCGAGGCTGAACCAAACAACGGCATGTATGTCGACTCACTCGGCTGGGTGTTTTTCAGACAGGGTCGGTATGAGGAAGCACTTGAACAGCTGGAGCGTGCTAGGAGGCTGGCATCACCGGACGCTGAGATCATTGACCACCTCGGAGATGCCTACTGGAAGACCGGTCAGCATGATTACGCCTATGAACAATGGGAGATCGCGCTTGAGTTGGCTGAAGACAGGGAATTGATTGAGCGGATCAAGCGCAAAATCGAAGTCGGTTTGGATAAGGTTCTTGAGGAAGAAGCGGCAGGGAATGATTCCTGAACGCATCGCATCGGCCAAGGTCAATCTGGCCCTCCATGTTCTTGGACAGCGTCCTGATGGTTTCCATGAGATCAGCAGTCTGGTTGTCTTCACGACCTTCGGTGATGTCGTGTCAATCGCATCCGGTAACTCCGGACCGCTGAGTATCCGTGGACCATTCGGCCACTGTGTACCTCATGATCAAAGCAATCTCGCATGCCGTGCACTTGCCTTGCTGGGTTGTGCCGACAAGGTCACAATCACGCTGGACAAGCAAATCCCGGTTGAGGCCGGTCTCGGCGGGGGGTCGTCCGATGCGGCAAGCGTCATCCTTATGGCAGCACGGCTGTTCAATCTTGACATCCCGGACCCTGCCGCCATCGCCGCGCTCGGCTCGGATGTCCCTGTCTGTCTTTTTGGCAGGTCTGCGCTCGTTGGTGGTCTTGGAGAACAGATCAAGCCGGTTGAATCGCTTCCGGATCTCTTCCTGGTTCTGGTCAATCCCATGTTCCATCTGGCCACACGGGATGTGTATCATGCTGTCAAATCCCCATCCGGCCGGATTCTCGATATGCCGCCTGCAAACTGTGATCTGGCATCTCTCGCCGCCTGGCTGCATGAACAGGCCAATGATCTTGAGACAGCCGCGATCGCACTTGCACCATGCATTGCCGATGTTCTTGCCGCAATCCGCAAGACGACCGGTTGCCTGCTCGCCAGAATGTCAGGATCCGGGGCCACCTGTTATGGTCTTTATCAATCCAGGGAGGCGGCACAAACAGCCGCCAGGGCCATCGCTGCGTCCAACGAAAGCTGGTGGGTGCAGGAAACACAGGTGACATCACAAAGCGATCGCGTCTGAGCACCCGACACCATCACCGGAACCCCCATCAGAGGTCCCCGTGTTCAATTCGTCCGCCTGACAGTGAACTCGGCGAGACGGGCCAGAAAATCTGCAATCTCACTTCGCGGGAGATGCGTCAGACAGTCCCTGGCCCGGCTTGCCCAACTCTCGGCCTCCCGGCAGGTTCGATCCAGTATACCGCGCTTCTGCATGATCTCCCGTGCCTGATCAATGTCACCATCCCGCTGCCG
>JAPOSK010000288.1:0-1036 GCA_026709725.1 Paracoccaceae bacterium
ATTCCATATCCGTATCGAGGATATTGACCGGACCCGCAGCCGGTCCGAATACGAATCGGCCATCCTTGATGACCTCGACTGGCTTGGGATCGAATGGCGGCAGCCGGTTGTCCGCCAATCCGAACGACAGGGCACCTACGATGTCGCACTCGCCGGACTGGCCGAGGCCGGCCTCTGCTATCCCTGCCGCTGTACACGGAGCGATATTCGTCAGGCACTGCTTGCACCGCACGGCCAGAACGGCTCGACCCGCGCATCAGTCTATCCCGGCACCTGCCGCAACCGCAGCATGCGTGAACGCCAGCCCACGGATGCCATTCGCCTCAACATGGCAGCACTCATGACACTGCTTGGTGGCCCAGACGGTCTTCGACAGTTGCGGTTTCGAGAGATCGGCCCACGCCATGCCGGCGTCCATGCACCTGATCCGGGTGATCTCCTTGGGACAATCGGAGATGTGGTCCTCGCAAGGGCCGACGTCGGCACCTCCTACCATCTCTCCGTTGTGCTTGATGATGCGGCCATGGGTGTAACCCATGTCACCCGCGGCGAGGATATCTTTGCCTTTACAGGTCTGCATCGGGCCCTGCAGGCCGCCCTGGGTCTCCCGACACCTGTCTGGCGGCATCACCGTCTCATCCGCGATGTCAACGGGAAGCGACTGGCCAAACGCGACAATGCCCGCTCGCTCAAAACATTACGTGAGGCCGGTTGGCGGGCGGAAGAGATTCTGGCTCTGTTTTCCCACCCCGAATCCACCGGGTCTGCATCTGTCGGAATCCGGCTTGAACCCAATCACTGACGGTCATCCCCATGACCCCGGGAAAGGTCTGCGGGCGGAGGCGGGGCACCACTTCCCCCGCTCACCCGAAGGCATGCGATGATGGCGGATGGCTTCCTGTGCCAGGACTGATCAACCCCCTCAACGGGGCAAAGGCATGTTGAATCCGGCACGGAGTCCCCCGAATTCGGGGGGGGGGGGGGGTGGTTTGTTCAGCGCCCCCCCCTGCCGTCTTTCCGGTCAGGGCCGGGCAGG
>JAPOSK010000288.1:1046-3028 GCA_026709725.1 Paracoccaceae bacterium
TGGGTTCCGGTGCTCGGCCTCACCCCCCCCCCCCGGGGCGCATCGTCCGTTCGATGCCGGCCGGGGGGCCCCCGGGGGGGGGGGGGGGGGGGGGTATATTTGTTCAGAGCCCTCCCCTGCCGTCTTTCCGGTCAGGGCCGTGCAGGGCATGGGGTGGCGAAATCGAGTTTTCCGACAGTGCCGGAACGAATCGCGGATCCGGAAGCATGGGGGAGCAGGGAAAACCGTTGACATGCTGCCCTGCCGGTCATAGCTCCATCCGGGGATGTTTCCTTTGTCCGAGATGCTGAATTCGGGGGAGCAGATGGAATCGGCACGAATGAACCGGCTGACGGGACTGTCAGAGAATTGCCCCGACGCGGCGATTGGGCACGAATTCAACAAGCGCAGTTATTGGTCACACCGGAAATATGCATGCAGCACCCGGATCCGGCAGGCCTTGAATCCGGGTCTCCGGACCCTGATCTCCACAACGACGGGCGATATGCCTGATGCCGGGTTCCCGGATGCACGGCAAAAGATGCGGATCGCCTTCCTGGGCAGGCGGTCGGGTCGGGATGCCAACGGGTTCCATTGTGCAGCACCGGAAGCAGCTTCCGATCGTCATGCGGCACCGGCAGCCGTGCTGCGACCCCGAACCGGGCGCAGCGCAATTGATGTCGATCACGGTGCCGGGACATGAAACGGTCACAGATCAATTCCGCAATCCGTCGCGCAAAAGAACTGCTGGCGGCACATGGCTGGGTTCTGCCGGAGTGGGCCGCGTGGGATGCGGATGAGTACAGCGCAAGGCCGGAGGTGGCAAATTGGCTGCACACGCATCAGATGGGCTGGGATATCACGGATTTTGGTTCCGGCAGATTCGCCCGGCGCGGGCTCGGTCTGTTCTGCCTGCGGAATGGTATACAGTCTGAATCCGGGAGTTGTCCCTATGCCGAGAAACTGCTTTTCGTGGGCGAAGGCCAGGAGACACCGTTTCACGCACACAAGGTCAAGATGGAGGACATCATCAACCGTGGTGGTGGCGAGCTGATCCTTGCATTCCGTCAACCCGAGGGCATCACCGCCCCCATCAGGCTGCGACGAGACGGGATGCGGGTGCATCTGGAGCCTGATGAGCCGCTTTGCCTCTCGCCGGGGCAGAGCGTGACAATCCCGCGCGGCCTTTATCATCGGTTTTATGCGAAACCGGGTACAGGCATGGTCCTGGGTGGAGAAATCAGTCAGGTCAATGACGACGGCTCGGACAACTGCTTTCTGGAACCTCTCGGCCGCTTTGCCACCATTGAGGAAGATCAGCCAGGTCTTCACCCGCTCTGGAATGAGGTGGGAAGCACCGCATGACGCCGGGGGCTGCCCACTGACGATGGCACGGCCCGGAACCGGATTGCCGCTCTGTGGCCCATCGACGGCAATGACCGGCGGGCCGGGTCGATCGGACGCGGTTTCCAGTCGCGTCCGCGCATCGGCATCTGCCTCAATCACGGGCTGACGCTGCGCCAGGGGTCAGGATCAGGTCATATGACGGGTTCCGGGCATCTGGCCGCCATGTCCGCAAGCAGCAGGAGGCTGGTGTTCCCGGAATATTGCAAGGTGATGGATGCCGGTGCGGTGACGCCGCCCCTTCCCTGTCTTCTGTCCACAGACCTTCCCATGCCGCTATGGCTGGATCGCTCGCAGTCGTCTCCACATGGCACTCGCGGCGATTGAGGCATGCGCGGCGAGACCCCGGATGGAGATGCGGGCACGCCCGGAGCCCCTGCAGATCGAGCACATCATGCCACAGGGATGGAACAACACCCACTGGCCACTCGCTGCGGACGATCCGGAGGCTGTGGAACGCCGGAACACCCTGTTC
Source organism: Paracoccaceae bacterium (assembly GCA_026709725.1). Lineage (GTDB taxonomy): Bacteria > Pseudomonadota > Alphaproteobacteria > Rhodobacterales > Rhodobacteraceae > MPNP01. The sequence continues at coordinate 2,905 of JAPOSK010000288.1, forward strand.
CATGTGATCGGCAAACTGACGTTGGTGACGGGACCCCTCAACAGGATGCTGTCCAATGCTCCGCGGGATACAATGGGGGATTATATACTTGAGTAACCAATTTACTAATTTATCTCAAATAATC
>JAPOSK010000472.1 GCA_026709725.1 Paracoccaceae bacterium
GCCCGCTGTGGTCAGAAGCTGCTGCTTTTCCCGCGTGTGACGGCATCCGTTTCCTGCGTCGCAGCTTCCGCATCGCGCCTGGCCATACCAGCCCGCATTCCGGCCACGGTTGCATCACTTCGTGATTTGATGGCGTCGTTCTCCGCACGCTGCGCTTTCAGTTCATCTTCGAGTTGAATCACCTGCGAGTTGAACGATCCGATCGGACAGTTGGCGACGTGTCGGTCCGTTCCAGTGTATCGCTCAACTGTCAGTGTTGTCGCTTCGAATCGTACCCGGCAAAGTTCTCAGGCCCACATCCCGGGCCAGAATTGCCGATGGTCAGCCCCGCCCCGTCCGACAACGTGTGTTGCGTTCATGGGTCCACAGGTGCCTCCGTCCCCGCAAAGCCCCCCGCACCGCGGTCTCCTGTACCTCACCATACACCCACCAGTCCCAACTGCCCGGCGGGTGGGAACCGGTGTCAGATGCCTGACTCTGGTGCGCGGACCAGCAGGAAGTCAGCATTTCGTTTCCTCTTCCTGTGCCATCTGCGTTCTGCGAATGCCGCAATGACCGCGTCATGCGTCTCTTCGACGCCTGTTCCTCCCCTGTGAGAGACCCTCATGTGTGTTCGCTCTCGATCCGCGCCGTTCCATTCTCATCGACGGTCCGTTCCGCGCCGACCTGTCCACTTCCGCCAATCGCACCCTCACCCTGTGATCTTCAACCGTCTCGCAATCGATGATGGGCAGACTTGCACACCCTTTCATCCCTCACTACCGTACGGCCAGGTATGGAGAAGCTTCGAAGCCGGCGAAAGACACGGTCGAACGGAGAGTGGCATGGTGAAGCACGTTGGGTACCTCGTAACAACGGTCGTCGTCAGTCTTGCGTTGGTGCTGATGCCCGTGACCTCGGTGGTGCACGCCCAAGGATTCCTCGACGAGCTTCGGGATGCAGGGGAAAGTCTCGACAAACTCCGTGGTGCCGCGGAAAGCATGCAGGAACTTGGAAAGACACTCGGGAACCTGACCGGTGCGACAGATGGGCAACCCGCACAGGAGGATAGACTAAATCCCACCACGAACCAACCGCACAATGAAGCTGAACATACGGGTCATGTGCGGACGCAACGGGAATGGGGAGAGATACAGGCGAGGCTTAACGAGCTTGGATACAACGCGGGCCCAGTAGATGGCATTCTGGGTCGGGGAACCCGGCGGGCGATTGCTGCTTTCGAGAGCGCCAACGCTCTGGACAGAGATGGACATGTCGATCCTCTCATGCTGCAGGTGCTGTTCTCCCACGATGCCCAAGCGATGCCAGAAGTGGTGTCCAGGCCTTCAAGGACGTTCACCTCCGACAGCGGATCGGAGACCGTTTCCCGTCCCGAGACCGCCATCATTGACGCACCCAGAACAGGCGGGAGCCCCGGCAGTACAGCGAAACTCTGCGAGAGTTTTGGCTTTGCTGCTGGGAAAGAAGGATCCAACTTCACACGACTCACCGATGCTCTGCATGACAAAATTGGCTCTAATTTTGAACAGGCAAAGAGATATTTTTCCGATAAACCTGGCTATAGACTTCTTTTCCATCCCCTTTTGAAGACCAGTATTCGTGGCGACAGCGAAAACCTGTTCGAGAAGGAGTGGCAAGCTGCCCGGATCGATCTGGAAGTCTGTTTTATTTCTCGGTACATTGCATATTGGCTTGTGTATCTATCCGTTGAGCCGGAGCGTATCACGGAGGATGTTGCCATCGGATTTTCAAACCGGATTCTGAGGACGGTTGCGACATACGTCGATGGAGTTATCGGGGGTGCTCGGTTGGACATGGGCTACCCGGCACCTGACGTACTGGATGCATACGAGCGATTTTTCCAGCGTTTCGTAAAAACATCCATTTACGTGCCATATTATGATTATACACGACTATCTCCTCGAACAGGGAGCAGATCAGATCTGATAATCCGATCAACTCAAATTATCCGAAACGCTCCACGGTACGATTACACCGAGATACCAGGACTAGCGTCCAGAGTGCTCGAGGGACGAGCTACTTTGCTCGGGGAGGCCATGTCGATCGAAGTGGAAGGTAGACCGGAAGAGATATTGTCTGCCGAATACGTCGCGTGGATTGCCCATATCGACAAGACGTATGCCAACTATTCCCAGGACGAACAAATCGCTACTCTGCTGAGCCAGTCCACGATCAGACTGGACCAGGAAATTGAATCTGCGGTGGTCGATTTTACGATCGATATGCGAGGAGCAGAAAAATCCCGCAATGTGAACGAGGTTGTGCATCTGATCGGGAGATATATGGGTTGGTATGGGAAGCATACTCCGGCCACCGATGGTCTGGAGGAGCAATATTTCACGGTTCTGACAGGTGTGATGAACCGTTTGCTGGAGATCGGTGAAAAGGATGATGTTCCGATCGAAGATCCAATTGACGTTGTAGGCGCCAAATTAAGGGGTCTCTCGGAACTGAAATCGGCTCTGCTCTCGGAGAATCCGGCTCTGGAACGTTGGTTTTCGCGTGTGGAAAGGGCATCTTTCAATCGCGCAGATCAGATTTTGACAGGATATTTTCGGACGGTGGCCGAGGCATTGCAGGCTCTCCCCCGAGATCGGAATGGGCTTGAAGAGAGTGCTGTCATTCTCGAAAAAGTCCGATCGAATTTTGTGCCGGTGATGGACATCTTCGAAAGCTCTTATAAAGAGGCCTGGTCGGTGTTTCTCAAACAACGGCAGGAGTTGCTGATGCATGCGCTTCCGGACTTCGAGATCGAGGTTCGAAAGCTGCTCGATGGGGGCGGCTCATCGGAAGAGGTGAGGCAGCTGATGAAGCAGTATCTGGCATTTGAGGGCGAGCCTCAATCCGAGGTAGGAAACGCCTACCTCATGACGACCTTGCAGTAGCCGGCAGAGATCACGGTACCGAGCGGGTACTGAGTGTGTGATGGGTATGCGGCGAACCCGTTGAATTCGGGCGGTGTGCGCCATGGTGTGGTGATCAGATGACGAAATATGTGGCGCT
>JAPOSK010000088.1 GCA_026709725.1 Paracoccaceae bacterium
CGACTGAATGGCGCGCTTGCACAATTCCCGGGCGGCATGGATGCGGTAGGGGCCGGTCCCGCGCACATCATCAATCGGCGCCAGGGGAGCAAGGGCCGCCGGTGCTAGCGTGATCTGTGTCACAAGTTCCCGGGCCGGGCGATCAATCAGGTCATGCTCGAGTGCATGCAGTCGGGTTGCGACAGGTGAGCATGATCCCACGGCGATGCGAACATCAGTCAGGGTTTCATCAGCATCAACCACGCACACAACCGCAATCATGGCGATGGAGATGACGAGGTACTTTCGTGCACCGAGCTTGATAAAGGCACTTGTTGAACGGTCCGGCGCCGTGGGCACATGCACCGCCGTCACGAGTTCATCGTCCTGCAGGGCGATCCGGCGGGGCCCGGTGATGAAGTCTGCAAGCGGTGTTGATACCGTGCCACGACGTGAGGTGATTTCCACACTGGCATCAAGGGCCAGAAGCGGCGGCACGCCGTCGGCGGCAGGGGAAGCGTTGCAGATGTTGCCAGCCACTGTCCCGGCATTCTGGATCTGGATCGAGCCGACTTCCCGAGCCGCGGCCTTGAGGCAATCAAACGCCGCCGGGAGCGGGTGAGCGATGACATCTGCCCAGGGTGTCGCTGCACCGATCCTCCACCCAGCGGAGCTGTGGTCGATACCGATCATGGAATTGATACCACTGACATCAATGATTCGCGTGGGCGGCGGACCCTTGAGACTCGGAAAGTAATCCGTGCACCCGGCAACAATCGTGGCCGGCTCCTGCAGCGACTCGACTGCACTCTCAATTGTTTCTGGTACGATATAGGTCAGGGAACATCCTCCTTCTGCGCCTTCATATACGAATACTGCGCGTCAAATCCAATCGGTTCCCCGCTCCTTTGGGATAGCGGGTCAGAGATTTTTTGTGTCGGACGCTCCAGATATATTTCCTGGTCATGATCCTTCAGATTTGCCGGCGAAGACCCAACCACTCATCTCGGCCCCGAAACAGTCAGCCTGCTCATCCGGCTCAATCGAACCGTCCCATGTCCTACGAGCCATGGGACCTGATGGTACCTTTGCCTCGGAATGCATTCGGTTCAGCTTCTTCTCAATCCGGGATTGGTGCATAACGGGTGGCAAAACGAAGGATGACGGGACTGTCTGATCGGATCGTTTCCGGATCGTGATTGGTGTGATCTCAAGGCAAATCCAGATTTGCCTTCCTTCTTCTTTGGAGTGAATCATGAGGTTTTTGTGAAGATGGGCAAAGTTTGGATTGGTGCAGACCCCGGCGGGCAAGAAGGGTTTGGCGTCGCCATTTTAAGGGACTCGGAATGTTTGATCTGCAAGACTGTTTCATCCGTGCATGAGGCGGTCAAGTGTATTGACTCGCATTGCCGGGAAAGAATAGAGCCGAATGGGGTTGGCATTGATGCACCGCTTTGGTGGTCTTCGGATAAGAGCGGTTGGCGCTTGGTTGACAAGAAGCTCCGCAAGATTCAAAAGATCGAGTGCAAGAGTGTTATGGCAGTAAACTCGCTTCATGGTTCTGTAATTGCAGGTGGCATGCTGTTTGCACAACTTGTTCAAGAAGAGTACCCCAACATTAAGATCACGGAATCACACCCGAAAGCACTTCTGCAGGCACTCGATCTAAACGATGAAACTGGGGATTCATTCGCAAAAAAATTCAGTGTTCCCCGTACACCCAATACATGGAAGAACGAACATGAGCGTGATGCGGTGATAGCGGCAGTGTGCGCCCGGGAAGGATTTTCTTCTGGCGAATGGGAAGACCTATCAAGGGAAAGGGGCGGTCTTGAGCAAAATCCCAAGAGTCACTGGCTCAAACCTGTCTATTACTGGTGGCCAAGTCAATCCAAGGACAAAACCTTATAATCGAGAGGCTTTCTGTCAACAAAACAGGCCCTCAACAAGAATCAAGGCAGCAAGATAGAGCTCATGAAACAGAGGCTGATCAGGATGAATTGGCGCGATTCTGCAAATGCTGTATACGGGAGATCAGTTCCCCAAATCCAACTGCATCTTCCTGAAGCAAACCTGCATCATGCAGTCGCTTCCAATGCATCGACTTTGTCACGATCTGCCAGTTGAAAATAATCGGCTGCCTGGCTCATTGGGCAGCAGCGAATGCGCTGAACTCCTTGGCCATCCAGAGTGGTGCATTGGCACGCAGGGAGAGAAGTTCAAGCCACTCATCGTCAGTCAGCTGAGGCCTGATGTGTCTCAGGGCCCGACCCGCCTCGACCCTCCCGATATATGCGAGTGCTCTAAAGGCATGTCCTGCCCGACTTTCAGAAGCGCAAAGCTTCCAGTTCGGAACATGCTTCAGCTCCACGCGTTGTGCACCCAGTGTCAGGACGCGGTCCGGTCCAGATGTCCAGTAGACATACCGTGTCGGGTTTTGTGTTGACAGACCAAGGAGATTGGCTGCAGATGCACCATTGATCGAGATGCGTTCACCCGTTGATCTTGCGAGGCTTGCGACAACGGCCGCAACAGAGGGGGGACGCTTGCCAAAGCGTGATGGTATGGGCAAAACAAAGATACCACGCCTGATCCGCATGAGATCCCCGCGCTTCACCAATCTTGACAACGCCTGGTCGATTGCAGCACGCTCTCCAAGATGGAGGCATTCCCTTGCGGAAAGTGTTGCACCCTCCGGCAGGGCCTTTGCGTAGGCCTTTACGGCTTCGGATATGGTTCTCATGATTAGCTCATTCCCATCTTCTACTGACCGTAGCTGACCCAATGCTTCGACGCACGACATACCGTCATTGGTGTTCCATGATGCTTCGAATCAAATAATTCATTGTCTCAATTGGAAATGACTACATCAGGTATCACAAAAAGGGGTCCTTGGACCCACCCTTGTTTTATGGGACAGGGATTGGGATAACTTTAGGGCCCGTTGACATCCACCGCCCCGCAATCACCCCGGCCACCCGATCGATGAAGGCCGGGACGCCCACCACCGTCCCGCCGGCCCGCATCGCAATCCCCCGGAACGCC
>JAPOSK010000090.1 GCA_026709725.1 Paracoccaceae bacterium
GGAACTCGAAGGCGAGTTCATTATCGCGGGTGGGCTGAACGGAGCCGTCGTTCGCGTCGACGAGGAGGGCGGAGAGCGGTACGTCGGCGGTGCGCTTGCCCGGCTTGCACCGCAGGGTCGAGGGGACGGTTGGGGGGCGGTCGGGGCGGCAGACAGGCGGGCCCTAACGTACGAACTGGTTCGGGAAGCGGAGCGGCGCCCGTTAGAGCTGCAATTTGCGCTAAGCGCTTTGGGCGCTGGGGCAGATGTCGCCGTCATTAGCATGGACGATGTCACAGGCGTACGGGAAGCCCGGCAGGAGTCTCTACTAAGAGCAATGCGTGACGTCAGGAACCGCCGTTGTTTTCACGTGTGGCGCCCTGTTCTGGCGGTACTGAGCGCCCTGGAGGATGGGTCACTAGAGCGCGCGACCTCAGTTGCCGTCATCTCCCAAACCGCTGCGGGTGTCGCGACACAACGCCTGACAATCCGGAAAGCCGGGATCCTCGCGCCGGAACGACGGCAGGTCGGTCGGCTTCACCGGTGCGGCCTTGGTTTTGATCAGCTATTGGAGCGAGCGCGCGGCGTTGTCGAAACGCGGATACCCGTCAGGACAAGGAAAGAGGAACTGCGGCATCTCGAGATGCCAATCCAGATGGCCATGGGCTTGGGATCGGCCTCCGAGATCTTCAGAAGATGGAACGGCGGCTGGGTAACCGTTCCCGAGATGCCCTCCCCGTCTCTGGAGAGTGACCTCCTTCCAGAGGCGGTTGAAGATGAGATTGCGGACGTTGACGTGGTTCTGGTGGAAACGCTCGCGGAAGGCCCCGTCCGGTCACATTTCGCCTCGTTGGTTCGAAAGATCAGTGGCAGGGAACCGGTGGTTCTTGCCTCCGACTCGGTGGCCCGGGGGGCGCTTTTCGCGGCTCGTCGGTTCTTTCGGGGAGAGACAGTGTACTTTGATTTCCTTCCACAGATTTCGACGATCGTCCAAGACGGCCAAGGTCCCAAGAATTTCGACCTTATTCCCCCGGATGCCACGCTTCCTGCCGGTAGAACCTATAGGAGCGAGGTTCCGGCTAGGCTGGGTCTTCAATCCGGGCAAGATCGGATCACGGTTTACCTAAAAAAAGAGCTGGAAGACCATCCTCGAAAGGCGGTGCTGTCGCTTCCCGCCAAATCCGAAGTTACACAGGAAATCAGATGCCTTGTCGAGCAGGCCCCCGCCCAAGGCCGAGCGCGGATCATGCTGGAATCCGATCTCCTCCAGGCACCTATGATAGTCGACTGGGATGGCGCTGAAGAGATTGAAGAAGACTGGGAGACGGTTCTCGCGGGTCTGGAGATACCGAAGCCGACGGTGCCAAGTCGCCTCATTCTACCGGCAACCTACTGGCTTTGGCGCGACCAGCCGAATCGCATGGGCCTATCAACTCTTCTCCGAGAAGCTCAATCTCCTGGGCAGCCGGACTGGCGCATTCTCGCGAACAAGCTGAGTAGTCGTGAGGGAGGGGCCTATTGTGTGTCCAGTGATGGTGACCTCCCGGCGGAAGCTTCCGCTGAAGAGCGTGAGTTACTGGCGAAACTTCAAAAAAGAGCTTTGGAGCACACGCTTGAACGAGCAAAGGGTACGCGGGCTGAGAACGATAACGACGCATTGCGGTTTCTGACGTGGCTGTTCAGAAGATGCGATGCCGAGGTCATTCCTGAATTGCTCAAGGCGCTCGACCCCCGTAAAGGAAGACATCCGTTCGTGTTTCACCCCGCATGTCAAAGGCTGATCTATCAAGGACTGGGGCGGGTTCTCAGTGGCCGAGAGGCCATTCGGCGGGTCTTGGACCATCTTCTGGCAATTCTCGACACTGAATGGAACTCGATGAACCATGTCGCATGTGCGGCTTTTTTGCTTTCGAGGACCGACGACGCGCCGCGACTTCTGGAACGGGCCGAAGTCGGGAGACTGGCGTGTATCGGTGCAGAAAAGCTCCGTGAGAGTATTCGCTCGGGCGAACACAACACGCTTCACTATCCGCCCTTCCTGCTTGTCGGGCTTCTCCGCTGGAGGCTTGTTGACAATTGGGCTCTTGTAGCCGGAACCGACCCGATAGCGGACATCATGCTCGAAGCGGTCGAGTACGCTTTGCCGTCCCTGGAACGGCAAGCGGGCATCAAGGCAAATCTACGCAGGCTTCACGGGGCCTTGAGCGACGTTCGTGAGGAATTGAAAGGGGAGGGGCGCAATCCTGACCTACTGATGGAACTCGCGACGCTTTGACGACACCACCGCAGCTTACACCGCCTATCGCGCAGGGACATTGGGGTTTGGAGATTACTTTCAGATGCGTTGCAGTTCGTCGCGTGCTCGGTTCTCGATGTCTACAACAACAGTTGAAGCGTTCGAAATGACGGACATTGTAAAACCACGCTACCACATTGAGACTAAGTCGATTGAAACGGTGCGCGATTCAAATCGCGAGAAAACGATAATGAACTCACTCAGCTTTCGGGTGATGGACAGCTTCACCGGAATGCCAATTGGCTCAGTCATGCACTCTTCGGATGACGGCGGAAGCTATCGGGCTTTCATGTTTCTGGGATCCGGGAATGGCGAAATCCAGCCTCCCGAAGTAGCATGGGGCGAGGATGGCCGCAGATTCGATCTCGCCGCGCTTGCCGTCTGGAAAAGCTACTCGGCGAGTCTGCCCCTGAGCGAACGCATCTACAGGTGGACCTGGCGATGGATGGGTCTGGGCTGGTTCCTGTTCGGGACCGTCTGGGGCGTTCTCACAAGCATTATCGTGCAGGCACTCATGCAGGCACTGTAAATGTCTGGCTCCGGGCCCTCCGAAAAGTTTGGACGCATCTTCAATCGGTAAAATCCTCGCTGTCGACGAGCTGCGTGTCCAGTCTCGCAGACATCTTCCATGGCTTGCCCCAATGTTACCTTGATTGATTCTACGAAAAGCGTGCCCCAAATTATGACACCAAAGGAACCAGTCAATCACATGTAAGCCGGATACTGAATAGGAACGCGCACCGGTTG
>JAPOSK010000481.1 GCA_026709725.1 Paracoccaceae bacterium
CAAAAGCCCGCGCGCCCGATGGCACATCCTCAGTGATGACCGAGCCGGCGGCCGTGAGGGCTTCATCGCCGATTTTGAGTGGCGCCACAAGCATGGAACCCGAACCGATGAAGGCCTTCTCGCCAATGCGGGTCCGGTGCTTGGTCCTGCCATCATAGTTGCAGACCACGCTGCCGGCGCCGATGTTGGTTTTGCTGCCGATGTCGGCATCGCCGATGTAACTGAGGTGGTTGGCCTTGACGCCGGCAGCCAGCCGGGATGCCTTGACCTCGACGAAATTGCCGACCTGGGCGCCCGGACCGACCTCTGTTCCGGGGCGGATGTGGGCATGGGGTCCGATCCGGGCGCCTGGACCGATGTGACAGGACTCCAGCCGTGAAAACGACCGGATCGTGCTGCCGGACTCAACGGATACATTCCTGCCAAAGACGACATGAGGCTCTATGAGGACATCTGCGGCCAGGACAGTGTCATGGGAAAAGTAGACAGTGGCGGGGTCAATGAGTGTGGTGCCTGCCTTGAGTGCCTGGCTGCGCAGGCGATTCTGCATGCTGGCTTCGGCCCGTGCGAGCTCGGCCCGGGTGTTGATGCCCATGGCTTCCTCCTCAGGGACAATGACAACCGTGCTCTTCTGGCCCCGTTCTGCCGCGATGCCGATGATGTCCGTCAGATAGTATTCACCGGCGGCATTTTCGGTATCAAGAGCGTTGACGAGGTCCGAGAGGTTGGAACGCTCGCCGCAAAGAAGGCCCGAGTTGCAGAGAGCAATGTCACATGTTGTTGCGTCGGTGTCGGCGGATTCAATGATTGCCTGCAGCCGACCGTCGGCATTGGTGACCATCCGCCCGTAACCTGAGGGGTCACCGGCATGAAATCCGGCAACGACCAGGTCCGACCCGTGTTCAAGATCCGTGATCATCCTGTGGAGGCTGTCCGGTCGGATCAGGGGCGTATCACCATAGAGTACAAGCACGGGGCCGGTGTGGTCACCCATGGCATTGAGAGCATAACGGAGAGCATCACCCGTCCCGAGCTGTTGCGGCTGGCGGGCAAATCTGGGTGTGAGGCCCCAGTCCGTGCAGGATTTGAGAACGGCATCCCCGTCATCTCCGGTGACCGCCACAGTGGTGACCACATCGAGATTTGCCGTGGAGTGCAGGGCATGGATATAGAGGGGGGCACCAGCGATCTCGTGCAGGACCTTGGGCCGATGCGATCGCATCCGCTTTCCCTTGCCTGCGACCAGCAATGCAACGGCAACGCTCACTCTGTCTTTCTCCGGCTGATCACCTGCAGATCACTCCTCTGGTTGCACTGATCGACATCATCAGTAGAGAGTCGCCTGCTACCAGTATCAGTGGACAAGGTGAACCCGATCAATGACGGATCTCCCTCCCGGCGGTATTGTCTTCGATCTGGACGGGACCCTTGTTGACACAAGCCATGATCTCATTGAGGCGGCAAATCGTGTGCTTCTCTCCCTTGGCCTTGATGTCAGAATCGATCCCGTGCAGGATCGGGCAGAGGCCTTCAATGGTGGACGGGCGCTTCTGGAGTTGGGGTTCTCCCGCCTCAGGAATGAGAACGATGCATCCTGCAGTCATGAAATGCCCCATAGTCATGAAGTGCTCTACGGGCGCTACATTGAGGAATACGAGAAGCGGGTCGATGTTCACTCGCGAGCCTATGCCGGGGTCGAGGCGACATTGCAGGCGCTCGCCATGCAGGGCTGGCGTCTTGGGGTCTGTACCAACAAGCCGGAGAATCCTGCGCGGACCCTCCTGACGACCCTCGACCTGATCGGGTATTTTGATGTCATTGTCGGTGCCGACACCCATCCCTTCCGCAAACCCGACCCCCGCGTCTATCACCAGACCGTCATGGGCATGGAAGTCGCCTGTCCCGCATCAATCATGATCGGTGACAGCTGGACCGATGCCGACGTTGCCAGGCATGCAGGGGTTCCGTTTGTTCTCTACGAGCCCGAGGCGCCGGAAGACCTGCGCAATGCGGTGGACAGAAACCGTCGTTTTGCAGACTTTGAGTCCCTGCCACCACTGGTCGAACGCCTCCGGGCGCAGCGAATGGATGCGGCCTGATGCAATTTCCCTCCCGGCGGTTTGAAAAGAGTTTTACCCAGCAAAAGCCTCTCCCCCCTGCATCACTGACGGCTGCAAGCGATGTCCTGAATCATGGTCGTTTGCACCGTTACAACCGTCTGTCGGATGAGGTGACCGAAACTGCACGACTCGAAAGGGAGTTCGCCCGGTGGATGGGTGCACGCTATTGTCTGGCTGTGACCTCCGGCGGATATGCCATGGCGTGTGCCCTGCGTGCATTGCCGATCAGGCAGAATGCGCCGGTTCTGACGAATGCCTTCACACTGGCTCCTGTCCCGGGGGCGATTCTGGCGGCGGGCGGTCGACCGGTCCTGGTCGAGTCAACAGGCGATCTTGTCATTGACATTGACGATCTCGAACACAGGATTGCTGAAACGGGCTCCCGCCATCTGCTTGTCTCCCACATGCGCGGCCATATCTGCGACATGGACCACCTGATGTCTGTCTGCAGGGCTCACGATGTCATGGTCATCGAGGATTGTGCACACACAATGGGTGCAGGCTTTCGAGATGTGCGTTCAGGCAGACATGGCACGATTGCCTGTTTTTCCACACAGACCTACAAGCACATGAATTCGGGTGAGGGCGGACTCATCACAACCGATGATGAGGACCTGATGGCACGCATGATCGTGCTTTCAGGCAGTTATATGTTTTATGATCAGCATGATGCGGGGCCTGGGCCGGATTGCTATGAGGAACTCGTCAATGTGATTCCCAACATGTCCGGGCGCATGGATAATTTGCGGGCGGCAATTCTTCGTCCCCAGCTGGAGGATCTTGCTGAGGCCTGCCGGGGCTGGACCGAGCGCTACCGCACGATCGAATCGGTTCTGCTTGCGAGTTCGGACATCACAGCAATACCGCGATCTCCCGAGGAGGATTTTGTCGGGTCATCATT
>JAPOSK010000007.1 GCA_026709725.1 Paracoccaceae bacterium
GTTCCTGAAGGGATGCAGCGGGAACACGTTCCACAGGAAGACGGGTGCCCTGACATGATGCAGGACGTCCCAGATGACCCCTGCCGTCCGCTCCGGAACTGGTTCTCCGGTGGTCAGATTTTCCGGCTCCAGCCCCCAGCGCTCAAGATGATCGGAAAAATGGATGTCGTCGGTCAGGGCCAGCCCGGTTCGGCGGCCACCCCGGTATCCCAGGTCGCGTCCAACCCAGATCGCGTCCACATCCACCCGGTGCGCCTGCCGCAGGATTTCCCGCAGGAACTGTCTCCGAATTCCAGGGGCATCAGGGGTGTCGTGGACCCGGCATCTGTCGGAATACGGGTTGAAGGCGTTCTCAAAGGTCAGGTTCCCGACCAGATTGACTATGTCAGTTGATCTCATGGGGATGCGTTCCTGAGAGGTCTGAATTCAAGGGTCCGTTCCGTTCTGCTGCCAACGATGTAACCGGACTGATGTCGTCGTAACCGACGAAAGGCCTCATAGCCCTGCAGGATCGCCTTTTCCCACAATTTGAGGGGCATTGAGCGACTTCGTAACCCTTCACAAGGTTGCTGATTGCCTTGAGAAGATCAAACGAGACGGCATCAAGCCCCTCGAAAAAGTTGAGTTCCTTGGCATACGAAAAGACATAAGCGGAGACACCTTCATCCACGACAATTGCACGACCACCATCCTCGGCCTCATCGATATTGGGGTCGCTCTTGCGCTTGTGCCTGATCAGGGAACGAAACGTTGGTGACCAGTGCAGGATCGCAGCATAGGACAAGTGAAACACGTCATGAAACCTGTAATCATCCGGAATCAGTATGTTATCCGAGAGAGGGTCGCCAATGATCACGCCTTTCCACCGCAAACTGCTCTTTCCGTTCGCGCGCTGGAAAATTTCGATCTCGAAGGTGCGCGGCAACTGTTCTTCAGGGGGGAACGATGCATCAAAGTCGGGGAGAGACTCTGGATCCGGGTCCAAAAAGCGGCCTGTTGTCTTGGCCCTGTTCCTTTTCAGAACTGCTGAGAACGATACTCCGGCGATCTGCAGGGCCTCAATATAGACCCGGATAAAATCAACCAGGTTATCTCTGGCCCGGCCCGGATCGTGAGCAGTGGCAAGCAAGCGGGATGTGCAGTCTCCAAGTGCGAGCAGGATGGCATGGAGAGGTCTGGGGTCAGCGACACCGATTGCCCTTGCAACCGGAGCATGAGGATCGGAACCGGCCACGATGAAGACGTCACAGCCATCTTCATCCAAAATGGCTGAAACCAAATCCGCAAGACTGAGTTTGCAGCGTCGGCACAGTGCTGCCAGATACCAAATCACATCTCCCAACTCCTCTTCGACATCATGGATATAGCCTGACCGGTATGCATCTTTTCCCCTTTGCAGCTTCTTGGCCGCACTCATAATGCTGCCCACTTCTCCAAACAGGCCCAGCAGAATGGGGTCCATGTCGCAGTCCCTGAAACGATCTGTGTTTGCGACAGCCTTTTCATAATCTGACAGCAGAACGAATTGATCCCAGGTCAAATTTCTCACCCCTGCTTTTCCATTTCCTGAATCATGTCATACGGCTTGCCCCGATACCCCCACTTGCCAAGTTGGCATAACCACGATTCAAGGGCGGTTATCGTCTCCGGATCCTCAATCTTCCTGTATCCCGAACTCTGATGTATCAGGCCTGCACATTTGAGATCCTGGGGAATTTGCGGACCTTCTGCACCAAAATAGGCAAACCTTCCACTCACAAGCACGCGATTTGCTCCTGTGTCCCGTTGGAGGTGTCCCTGATGCGGTGTGCCGTCTTTCTCGCTGTGGTATGAATTGAGTTGACGCCAACCATTGCCGACAGGGTCCGGGCGATATATGTTGTCCCCACAGGCCATGCAGTAGCTCCCAAAAAGGTCGGGTTTCTTGCGGGTAAAGCGTGGGTCACCCCAGTATTCGGCGAAGGTCAGGGATTCGTCCACCTGCATTGCGTGCACCAGAAAACCACCACGCCGGACACCTTTTCGGTTGCTGCCGGTTCCCACAATCCAGTCGCCAGCCTTTGCATGCTGCCTGATCCTGGGCTTGCATGTTGCAAGGGTGCAGATCCCATGGAACGGGTTTGGGGCAAAACAGCTGTCATAACGCACAACATAGCTGTAGAGACTTGGCATGTTGCCCTCCTTTAGCATGGATGGCGTTTAATGGGACGTTCCGGATATTGAGTGCCGTCCTGGCCCTCAAATCGGCTGCAGTCTCCGTTGATCGCATCAATGATCCTGTTGGCATTCCAGCCAACACAGGCATCCCCATACATATTCAACGCTTCCGGGATCTCGCATCCGCTTTCCCCGTGTTCCCAGACCCCAACAATCCTTTTATCCTTCCTGCGGGCCCGTTCAATTTCCCAGTCGACCCATTCGCTGTCCTTGGTTTCTGGTGTGATGTAGACAACCACACATCCCGCCCGATCAATCCGAGGGCCGAGAATCTGCGAGTTGATGTAGTCATCAGAGGTCGCATCATTGGGCTTTTCAGAGGTGATTGAGCTGTCCCGCACTTCCATTCCGTTGCGTTTCAGCAACGCTTTGAGATCAGCCAGACCCTGATCATCCTTGTGGACATGGCTGATGAAAATGTTTCTGGTCTGTTCTGCCATCGGCATGATCCTCACAATTCAGTGCATCAACTACGATCCTCCATACCTTCATGGGGATTATCCCAGATGATGTTGAAACTTTCAAATCAGGTGGGGTGCTGCTTCCACCCGGGCTTGAGGGTCCGGGGGCAGCCCCGAGGCCCTGCTGACGCCCTCTGCCCCGAACACCGTCCACACGATCACCAACGGGGCGGCAGGGCGTGCGCCCCTATGCGCAGAGGGCGCGGGGCCTTTGCCCGGGGGGCGTAGGGATCCGCACAGGCAACCCTGCACCCACTCAGCACCCCTCTCCCCACCCCGGACCGCGGGGTCATGCCGGACCCTGCGAGCTTCGCTATGCT
>JAPOSK010000039.1 GCA_026709725.1 Paracoccaceae bacterium
CAAGCGAGGGTTCGGTCGGTGGAGCGCCGACACCAAGAAAGCTGAGCGTTGCTTCAGTGATGATTGCAAGGGCCAATGAAATCGTGGCAATGACCAGAATCGGTGAGAGAACATTGGGCAGGATATGACGAAAGATGATCGCGCCGGGCCTGCGGCCGATCAGGATCGCCGCCTCGATATACTCCTTCTGTTTCTCAACAAGTGCAGTTCCGCGGGTCACACGGGCAAACTGGACCCAGTCCGAAAGACCGATCGACAGGATTAGAACCCAGACGGCCATCTGATCGCGCAGATGGACAGGGGTGAATCCCTTGGCGATCCCGAAGATGAGCATCGCGACCAGAATTGCAGGAAATGTCAGCTGGACGTCGGCCACACGCATGATGACCACATCGGTCCTGCCGCCGACATAGGCTGCAACCAGCCCGAGGACCACACCGATGACCATGGCGAAAAGGACAGCCATGAATCCGACGAACAACGAGATGCGCATGCCATAGAGGATGGTTGAGAACATGTCCCGGCCCTGATCGTCAGCACCAAGCCAGAAGGTGTCACCGGTAAATGCGTTCGGCTCCATCGGTCGTGAGAAACCATTCATCAGGTTCAGTGTGGCAGGGTCAAAGGGGTTGTATGGGGCGATGAGCGGGGCAAGGATTGCAGCAAGGATCAGCGTGATTGAGATGCATGCCGAAACCACCGCGACCGGGCTGTTCCTGAATGACCAGAAAAGATCGCTCTCAATGGCTCTGCGCAGGCGTCCCATCAGCTGATCTCGGCATCACCGTCCCGAAGACGGGGATCGATTGCCAGATAGAGCATGTCAACAATGAAATTGATGGCGACAAACATGACCGCAATCATCATCAGATAGGCAGCCATTACGGGGACATCGACAAACTGGATCGAGTCGATGAAGAGCAGCCCAACGCCCGGCCACTGAAAGACAGTCTCTGTTATGATGGCAAATGCAATGATCGAGCCGAGTTGCAGTCCCGTGATTGTGATCACAGGAATCAGGGTATTCTTGACGGCATGACGGTAGTTGATCGCCCGCTCCGACAAACCGCGGGCCCGGGCGAAGCGGATGTAGTCCTGGCGGAGGACTTCTGACATCTCGGCGCGCACAAGGCGCATGATCAGGGTCATCTGATACAGCCCGAGCGTCAGCGCCGGCAAGATCAGCGCCTTGGTGCCGGAGGCGGTCAGGAGGCCTGTCGACCACCAGCCGATCTGCACAACATCACCACGCCCGAAACTCGGCAGCCACCCCAACTCGACGGCAAAGATATAGATCAGCAGGATGCCAATCAGAAACGTGGGGAGCGATACACCAATGAGCGAAACTGTCAGGATGAGGTTGGCAATGAGCCCGCGGCGGTGAATTGCGGTGTAGATGCCAAAAAACACACCGACGATCAGAGCGAAGAGTGCCGATGTGATGGCCAGTTCCAGCGTTGCCGGCAGGCGCTCGATAAAGATATCAACAACCGGACGACCCTGCCGAAAACTGATCCCGAGATCACCCTGGGCCGCTCGAGTCAGGAAATTCCAGTATTGCACCGGAAACGGCTCGTTCAGGCCCAGCTGCTCGGTCAGGCGTGCGATGTCGGCATCCGTGCGCTCCTGCCCGAGCATGTTCTCGACCGGATCACCGACAAACCGGAACATTGAGAATGCCACCAGCCCAACAGCGATCAGGACAAGGACCGATTGTGCTGCTCGGCGGGCAACATAGGACAGCATTCAGCGTCGCTCCCGGCTGGCCGTCAATCCGGAATCGCTCTTTGCTCCGAGCATGCCCGGGCGCATGAACGGTGATTTCAGAACCGCAATCAGCATGGGGTCGGAAATCGGGACCAGGACGCTGGCCGGATGGGCTGACCGGGCGCCGTGACGCCCGGTCCACCGATCAGTTCAGTTTGAAATATTTGAACTGCGGACGATCATCCGGTGCCACAACGGTATCAATGCCATTTTTCATGCCCCAGTTCAGGACCTGGTAATGGATTGGCAGATAGATGAGTTCTTCCTGCAGAACATTCCAGATTTCCCCAATCTCTGCATTGCGTGCATCCAGATCTGTTTCAGATGCGAGACTCTGGATTTTCATGTCCAGATCTGCGTTGGAATACCGCGTGCCATTCCAAGAGCCGCGCTTGTCCGTTTTGGTATGCACAAGGAAATTGAAGATATATTCCGAATCATAGGTGGGAACACCCCAGCCGAGCAGATAGAAATCCGTTTCTTCGTTGCGGATCAATGGAAAGTGCTGTGCCTTGGGCCGTGCATCCATGTTCACCGCAATTCCGATCTGGGCAAACATGCCCACCGCAGCCTGGCAGATCGCCTCATCGTTGATGTAGCGATCATTCGGGCAGTGCAGTGTAATCGTAAATCCGTCGCCATATCCGGCTTCTGCCATCAGGGCTTTCGCTGTCTCGATGTCATAGGCCGGAATCCGGTCAAGTGCCTCGGTGTAGCCATTCACGAACGGCGGCATGACAATCCCTGCCGGTATGGACTGGTCGCGCATGACAACCTGCTTGATCGCCTCACGATTGATCGCGATGTTCATCGCGGTCCGGACCCGGACATCAGCAAGCGGATTTGCCCCCTCAACGTCATCCATTTCAAGATCCGGGGATCCGACATTCATGCCGAAAAAGATGACCCGGTTCTGTGGTGCGACCTGGACCTTGAGGTCGGCATCACCGTCAACACGGGCAAGATCTTGCACCGGTACATCCTGAATGAAATCAACTTCACCCGAGAGGAGGGCTGCAACGCGTGTTGCTGCATTCTTGATGGGCGTATAGTTGATCTCTGTCACTTCCAGCGGAAAGGTTCCGATGCCCCAATAATCGGGATTGGCGCGCAGAACGGTTTTTGTGTCAGGAACGCGCTCGATCAGCATGTAGGCACCCGTGCCGTTGGCATTGCGTGACGCATAGGTTTCCTCGCCACCCTCGAAGTCCTGGA
>JAPOSK010000624.1 GCA_026709725.1 Paracoccaceae bacterium
CACAGTCCGGTGTCTTCCGCTGGCGCGAGGCGGAAGATGCACTCGCCGGCAATTTCAGTACCGGTGCCATCGATTCGCTGGCCGTTGATGAGGAATCCATGATCAGCGACCTGCACGGCTCTCCGGCCTATCGTTCTCATCTCGTCAAGGTTCTGACGGCCCGCGCCGTCACCGCAGCATAGTCCCTTTCTGTCCGGGTCCCGGACAGTATCGGGGCACATGTGCGGCACACGGTTGTGCCCATACCCTGCCACCTGTCTGGTGAGGCAGTGATCCGGCAGGGACAGGTCGTGGATTGATGATTGACGGGTCGCAGAGATTGAATCGACCGCTGGGCGGCAACGATATGCCGCGGGCCGGTGGAATCGCAACGATGATGCGCTTGCCCCATTCGCGCGATCTTGCCGATCTTGATATCTGCTTTGTTGGCATCCCCATGGATTCAGGTGCCTCCAATCGGAGCGGGACCAGACATGGGCCTCGACAGATCCGAACGGAAAGCAGTCTGATTCGCCCCTGCAATCTCGGTACAGGCGTTGCTCCATTTTCACGCTCGCAGGTGGCCGACTATGGTGATCTTGCCATCAACACATTCAATATCATGGCGAGTTGCGACATCATCACCCGCGAGATCAGCAGAATCCTGGATCATGCCGTGGTTCCACTGGTCATGGGCGGTGATCATACACTCAGCTATCCCGTGTTGCGGGCTGTGCGTGCCCGGCATGGTCCGGTTGCACTGGTGCATGTCGATGCCCATGCCGATACATCCGATATGATGTTTGGTGAAAAAATTGCCCATGGCACACCGTTCCGTCGTGCATTTGATGAAGGTCTGATTCTCCCGGAGAAGACCTTTCAGATCGGATTGCGGGGATCAGGTTACACGCCGGAGGATCTTGATTGGGGCCGTGAGCGGGGATTCGAAGTGGTGACCGCCGAGATGTGCTGGCACAAATCGCTCGTGCCCCTGATGGACCGAATCCGTCAAAGAATCGGGTCGGCCAAGACCTATCTCTCGTTTGATATTGACAGCCTTGACCCGGCCTTCGCTCCCGGAACCGGAACAGTGGAAATGGGCGGCCTGACCACGATCCAGGGGCTGGAGATTGTCAGGGGATGTCAGGGTCTCAACATTGTCGGTGCTGATCTCGTCGAGGTTTCACCGCCCTATGATCCGACAGGAAATACGGCCCTCATCGCCGCCCAGCTTCTCTTTGAGATCCTCTGCGTCATTCCTGATGCCAACGCCGGTCACTGAGACCCCGTGCGAATGCGGGCGGTACCGGGTCCCTCGGATCCCTCAACAGGACACACTGCTAACTCCGGCCTCGTGCCCTTGGACCCGCCTGGCAGTGTACAGGGAAGAGCAAACGGGCCGGGCGGGCCGCCCGGAGCTGCCGGGGCTCAGGGACCGGACAGGAGTCCGGCAGCATGAATCCGGCAGGATCCGTGATGCCGACTGTGGAGTCCGCGACCGTTTGGGCGGGTGGACGGGCTTCTGCGATTCAGCATAGGTCATCCGGGCGGCAGGAGCATGGAGTCAACCGCGTCCTGCTGAAATCTCGTGGGCAGTGTCCCTGCAACCAAGACATGCGAGCGTGGCAGGATTCAGGTGACGGGTGCCGAGTTGCGTCCCTTGCATTGATGGGGCCCGGCGGCTTCGGGCAATCGGTTTGCTGATTTGCAGGGATCAAGCTCCCCGATTCTTTCATCGTCCTGCTTCATGGGGACGGGCTTGATCCCGCACATTGTCTCAATTTCCTCACTTTCATCTGATTTCGCCATTGCCTCCTGATTCTCTCGCGGCAACAGGAAACCGACCTTCCTTGCCTTCATTGCATGAGGTCACTATTTGTTCTGATTGCATGACGCGTTCCTGGCAACGAGAGGGCGCGGCACAGTGCAGGTAACGGAGAGTTGGGTGTGACTGACCTGTTTCACGACTGGCGTTTCTGGGGCCTCGTTATCCCTGCCTTCCTTGGTGTCATTGGATGGTTTGTATCCCATTTGGTATCCTCCAGCAAATGGCGGGGTCGGGTGGATACAAAACTGGAGGGGATTGATGCCCTTAACAAAACTGTCTCTGAGATAAAAAGGGACTTCGAGACAGCACTCCGTGATATTTTCTTGCGACTTCCTCCGCCGCAAACGGCAATCTCTCAAAGTCCCGTGCAATTGACTGATTTCGGGAGAAAGATTTCTGCTGAACTTGACATGTCCTCATGGCTTGACACTCACCAGTCTAACGTTGTGGGCATCACCAAAGGCAAGGAAGAGTTTGAGATATTCGAGGAGTGCGTTGCTTATGTTAGGGATCTTGAAGAATCAGACGATATCTTCAAGCGCATGATATCCTCGGCGGCTTACAATTTTGGCACTGAGCCTGACCAGATTCGAAAGATCTATCAAATCGAATTGCGTGACTGTATTTTAGGGGCAAGGTTGTAACCCAACACGAATCAACAAATGTTGGCGGAGGCTATGGTAATGGGCAAAGAGATCAAGGTTGGTGATGTTGTTCGGCTGAAATCCGGTGGACCGCCCATGACGGTCCACAGTGTCACTGACACTCAAAATGTTCGGGTCATCTGGATGGAGGGCGGAGGGATGAAAGTATATGCGCTCCCGATGCACACGTTAATGCTCTGCAAAAATGGCAAAATTTCTTCATCTGACCCCGATCTTTAGACCGAACCTCCAGACCCCCTCCACCCAGAAAGTGCCTTCACCCCCTGTCTTCCGGGCGCCAACGGATGTCCCCGGCCGGAGCGTGTCGCCATGTCCATGACCTCTCCTCATGCCACAGACCGCCTGACAATCCCATCGGTGACCTGTCAGGGACAATGACCATCCCTCCCGGCACGGCTCCCGGTCATCGGCAGCCATTGGCGCAATTCACCACCCGGATCCTCCTGCACGAATCCCGTCCGCCATCAGGGCCCGGGCGGGGCGGCCCGGGCCCGGACGGGCACCCCG
>JAPOSK010000248.1:0-2516 GCA_026709725.1 Paracoccaceae bacterium
ACCTGGTTCTGTACACCGGGATCAGCGGGTCCGGCAAGTCGTCACTGGCGATGGGAACAGTCTATGCCGAGGGGCAGCGTCGTTATGTCGAAAGCCTGTCCGTCTATGCCCGTCAATTTCTCGGCCAGATCGAAAAACCCGATGTTGATCTGATCACCGGCCTGTCGCCTGCAATTGCCATCGAGCAGAAAACCACATCACGCAATCCCCGCTCGACGGTGGGAACAATCACCGAAATCCATGACTATCTGCGCCTGCTGTTTGCCCGGGCGGGAGTTCCGCACTCCCCGGCGACGGGGCTGCCGATTGTGGCCCAGCAGATATCGGACATGATCGACCGGATAAACCAACAGAAGCCGGGGTCGCGTGCCCATCTGCAGGCTCCCATCGTCAGGGAGCGCAAGGGGACGTTTCAGCAGGAACTGAAAGACTACATGCGCCTTGGATTTGTGCGCTGCGTTATTGACGGCAAGACCGTGATGCTCGATAAACTGCCGCGTCTGGCCAAGAACAAGCGCCATGACATCGACCTGCTGGTCGACCGGATCGTCATCGGCGAGGCCGCCGAAGAGCGACTTGAAGATTCGTTGAGGACCTCTCTTGAGCATGGCAACGGGACAGCGGATCTTGTCCTGATTGACGAGGACCCACCCAGAACAATTCGCTTTTCGGAGCGCTATGCCTGCCCGGTCTCGGGTTTCACGATCGCCGAAATCGAGCCAAGACTGTTTTCCTTCAATGCCCATATGGGCTCCTGTCCCGGCTGTGACGGGTTGGGCACCGAGTATTTCTATGACGGGCACAAGATGGTCGATCATGAATGCAGCATGCGGCACAATCCGATTCTGCCGCTGCGGGAGGGGCTTCTGAACCAGTGGGATTTTCTCACTGACCTCATGAACATTTACAGGATTGATCCCGACCATCCCTGGAAGCACCTGCCTGAGGATTTCAAGCAGGCGGTGTTTCGTGGAACGGGTGAGCGGGCAATCGATATCTATATCGGGAGCCAGTACAAGGTTCATCAGCCCTACATTGGTCTTGTGGGGGAGTTGGAGAGCCGGTATCCGTTATCGGGCTCCTCGCGCAACTGGCGTCTCGACAAATACATCACGCTCCGGACCTGCTCGACCTGCGGGGGGCATCGCCTGAAGCCGGAAGCTCTCGCCGTCAAGCTTGCCGGTCTGCATATTGGTGAATTGGCCGAACTGACGATCCAGGACGCCAGGGACTGGATTGATCAACTTCCCGCGACCCTGTCATCAAAACAGATGATGATTGCCGACCCGATCCTGCGCGAATTGCGGGAACGACTTGGTTTTCTGGTCAATGTCGGCCTGGATTATCTGACCCTTGCCCGGTCGGCGGGGACGCTGTCGGGTGGGGAAAGTCAGCGGATTCGCCTCGCCAGCCAGATTGGCAAGGGGTTGACCGGCGTCCTCTATGTTCTTGACGAGCCCTCAATCGGTCTCCACCAGCGTGACAACCGCCGGTTGATCGAGACGCTGTGCGAGCTTCGCAACCGTGGCAACACCGTCCTTGTTGTTGAACATGACGAAGAAGCGATCAGGGAAGCCGATCATGTGATTGACTTTGGCCCCGGAGCCGGAATTCATGGCGGCCAGATCGTTGCCACCGGCACACCGGAGGAAATCGCCGCCAATCCGGCATCGCTTACGGGTCTGTATCTCTCCGGCAATCGATCCATTGCCGTTCCCCGGACCCGGCGGCGCGGAACCGGTCGCAGTCTGAAAATCATGGGGGCAGCGGTCAACAACCTGAAGACGATTGATGTCAGGATTCCCCTCGGCAGGCTTGTCTGCATTACGGGTGTCTCGGGCAGCGGGAAATCGTCCCTTGCGTTTGATGTCCTCAACAGAAACATTCACAATGCCTGCCAGGGCGACTGGCAATATGAGAATTGCATGCAGATGCTTGGCATGGAACACATCAGCAGAACCATCCACATCAACCAGCAGCCCATTGGTCGGACACCCCGGTCCAACCCGGCCACCTACACCAAGGCTTTTGATCATATCCGCAACCTGTTTGCCGAATTGCCCGAAGCCCGGACGCGTGGCTACAAACCCGGCATCTTCTCGTTCAATGTCAAGGGCGGTCGTTGCGAGGAATGCCAGGGTGATGGTCTGATACGGGTCCAGATGCACTTTCTGCCCGATGTCTTTGTGACATGTGAAAAATGCCATGGCAGGCGGTTCACGCGCCAGACACTGCAAGTCAAGTATCAGGGACATTCCATCGCTGATGTCCTCGATATGACGATCCTTGAGGCCTTTGAACTCTTTTCCGCCATTCCGGCGATCCATTCCAAACTCGATACGCTTGTCCGGGCCGGACTTGGCTATATGAAGGTTGGCCATCCCGCTCCAATGCTCTCGGGGGGTGAAGCCCAGCGGGTCAAACTTGCGAAGGAACTCTCCAGGCGGGGGGATGGCCGGACTCTCTATCTGCTTGTTGGACGGACGACAGGGCTGCAGTTGGGGGATATCCGCAGT
>JAPOSK010000248.1:2526-2972 GCA_026709725.1 Paracoccaceae bacterium
ATCCGCAATCTGCTCCAAATTCTTCATGAGTTTGTCGACAACGGGAACACTGTGGTCGTCATCGAGCACAATCTCGATGTCATCAAGACCGCTGACTGGCTCATTGATCTCGGACCGGAGGGAGGTGCAGGTGGTGGAGAGATTGTTGTGGCCGGGACACCCGAGACCGTTGCCGACTGTCCGGCAAGCCACACGGGCCGCTTCCTCAAACCGATACTGAATTCTGTGACAAAAGCCGCAGCCTGATGAGCGCCCTGTCAGCATCTGATCAACGCCATGTCCTGATGGATCAGGGGAATTCAACACCCCCTCTCCAGCATGAGGTACCATTCCGCCGGGCATCAAGCCTGAGCAGGAGCGACTTCTGTGCAGTGAGGATGACCCTGATAAACGTTCGGGGGCGTGCCTTCACTCCGAGACTGGCAAGTGCGTTATGGGTGGGAATA
>JAPOSK010000150.1 GCA_026709725.1 Paracoccaceae bacterium
CAGAATTCCCTCATCCTGGTGACAGCATCACCATCAGCGTCCTCGGGCGGGGTCAGCAGGCACCAGCGTCCGGTGAAGAGTTCAGCGAAGCCTGCCTGTGGGCCCGACTCCTCTGTCCCGGCCAGTGGGTGCCCCGGAATAAAATGGACCCCGGCGGGTATATGTGGCGCTATCGCAGAAAGCACATGGCGCTTGACCGATCCGACATCCGAAACAATCGCCCCCGGCTTGAGATGGGGTCCGATGTGTTCGGCAAGAGCGGAAAATGTTTTCACCGGGGTGCAGAAGATGACGAGGTCTGCACCCGCGACTGCTGATTCCGGCGTCCTGTGCATGGTGTCGGCAAGACCAAGCTCAAGGGCCTTGGTGGCGGTCTCCCGACTTCGTGTATAACCTTCAATGGTCTCAGCCAGCCCACATTGACGGACAGCACGCGCAATGGACGATGCGATCAGCCCCATCCCAATCAGGGCAATGCATTTGAACATGGACTGACTCCTCACAGGTCACCGGATTGCGGGCAGCCTTGCTGCATTCGCAATGGGTCAGAGGGTGGGAATATATCACCCGGAGCCGATATTGAAAAAACTGTTGTGAATTATTTCCCCGTGCCACTGTCAGGATCAGAGAAAGCGATGCGGATCAACATCCACAACAACCTTGATCGTCGAGGGCGGTGGATGGCGGGACAACCAGACCCTGAGCGCACGCTGGATTCTGAGCGAGCGCTCGCCATGCACCAGCAGACGATAGCGGGCCATGCCGCGCACCCGGAAGATGGCAGCCGGGGCCGGACCGTAGAGAAGGGCGCCCACTGACCTGACTGGCTCAGAGTGCATGACGAGCGAGGTGGCATAGTCATGCACGGCATCGACATCACGTCCTGAGAGTGTGATGCCAACATACTGTCCATAAGGTGGAACACCGGCGATTTCACGCTCGCGGGCCTCGGTCGCCCAGAAGGTTTCGTCATCACCGTCAAGAATGGCCTGGATGACCGGATGTTCCGGTCGCCAAGTCTGCAGGAGAACAAGTCCCGGCAATTCGTCACGCCCAGCACGTCCTGCAACCTGACGAACGAGCTGGAATGTTTTCTCGGCCGCACGATAATCTCCGCCCTGCAATCCAATATCGGCATCGATAACCCCAACCAAAGTGAGGCGGGGGAAGTTGTGCCCCTTGGCAACCAGCTGGGTTCCGACAATCAGGTCGACGGTTCCGGCGGCGATGCGCCGGATACTCTCTCGCAAATGCTCGGTTGAGCGGATGTGATCGGATGACAGGATTTCAATCGTCGCATCCGGAAACGTGTTCCGGGCTTCCTCGGCCAGCCGCTCGACCCCCGGCCCCAGAAGAGTCATCGACCCCTCAGCCTCGCACTCAGGGCAGATCGCTGGTGGCGCCATGCTTTCACCGCACTGATGGCACACCAATCGGTCCCGCAGAAGATGCCTGACCAGTCGGGCATCGCAATCGGGACAACCAAGCTGATGGCCACATTCACGGCACACGGAAACCGGCGCATATCCGCGACGATTCAGGAACAGCAGCGACTGCTCCCTGCACGCCAGACGATTGCGAATTTCACTCGCCAGAGCCTCCGAGATCCATGTGCTGCTCGGCAACTCCTCCCCCCGCATATCGATCGTATCCATATCCGGCATGCCCGCAGACCCGAAACGGGATGTCAAAACTTCTTCCCTGTACTTGCCCGAGCGGGCATTGACCCATGTCTCAAGGGACGGTGTTGCCGAAGTGAGGATGACAAGGGAATTGCTTATGGACGCCCGGTAAATCGCCATGTCCCTGGCATGATAGATGGTTCCCTCATCCTGCTTGTACGAATCATCATGTTCCTCATCAATGACGATGAGCCCGAGATCCCGAAACGGGAGAAACAGGGATGAGCGGGCCCCGACAACAAGGGGAGCACTGCCTTCTGCCACCATATGCCAGACATCACGCTTGAGTGGCGTTGAGACCGCCGAGTGCCAGAGACGCGGAGCACGGCCAAAACGATGTGTCACGCGATCAACGAACTGGCTGGTCAGGGCAATTTCCGGCAGAAGAACCAGAACCTGTCGCCCCAGCTGAAGCGTCTCACGGACTGCCTCAAGATAAGCTTCGGTTTTACCGGAACCCGCGACCCCCTTCAGCAGCGTAACCCCAAAGGACCGACTTTGGACCCCGGCGCACAAATTGCCGGCGGCCCGCTGCTGTTCTTCGGTCAACCGTATTCCTGCACGGCCTAGATCATAGTCGTCGGCCAGCATCGGAAGCACGACTGTACTCCGCTCAACGACGCCGGTCTTCTCCAGGCCCCGCAAGACCGATGCACTGACTTTGGCTGCCAAAAGAATCTCCCGGGCCGTCATGGACCCATCCTGTGCAGCACTGAGCGTTGTCATGACCCGATCACGTGCCTGTGTAACGCGATCCGGTGGCGTGCATGTCAGATGATATCGTTCTTCTGATCTGGGCCTTTCGTTCATTGCCGGCAATCGTGTGGTCCGCCCGAACATCGCCGTCAGCGGTGTCAGCGTGTACTCCGCCGCGCGTTCCAGAAACATCATCAGATCAGGGCGCATGGGGGGCACTGCGATGCGTGATGCAATGGGCTTGATGCGGTTTTCGTCGATGTCACCCACAGCATCTGCCCAGACCACACCGATTTCGTGCCGCCGACCAAGCGGCACAACAACATAATCACCGGTCTGCACACCACCGGGCGGGGCCGCATAATCAAGCAATTGGCCAAGCCGTACACGGGTCAGAACAGCCACACGGCTGCCCTCGGGATACTGGACAACGGTCTTGATCAGAGCACTCCATTCGGGTTTTGCCGTTCCGCAGGGACAGCAATGGCATACAGAACTGCTTGATCGGACATTCCCTCACCTGTGCCCTGCTGGAGTTTCTGTGGGTGTTTATGGGTTTGGATATCCTTCGTCAATTCATCCGGAATCCCCA